>JALYXJ010000502.1 GCA_030947165.1 Gemmatimonadota bacterium | reverse complement strand
CCGAAAGCCGAAAGCCGACAAACCGAAGAGCGCTCGTCAGTCTACGCTCCGAGGTATCGCGAGAGAATCGGCGCGTATGCATCGATCCGCCGATCCCGCAGGAACGGCCAATTCCGCCGCGTCTCCTCGATCAGCTTCGGATCGCAGGTCGCGATGAGCACCGCCTCCTCCGTGTCCGCCTCCGTGAGGATGCGGCCGAACGGATCCGCGATGAAGGAGTGGCCGAAGAATTCGATCCCGCGGGTGCCCGGCTCGTCGTCCTCGTGCCCGATCCGGTTCGGCGAGGCGACGAACACGCCATTGGCGATCGCATGCGAGCGCTGGATCGTGCGCCACGCGTCCACCTGGGCCGCGCCGAACTCCGCCTTCTCCGCCGGATGCCAGCCAATCGCCGTCGGGTAGAAGAGGATGTCGGCGCCGAGCAGGCTCGTGATGCGCGCCGCCTCGGGGTACCACTGGTCCCAGCAGATCAGCACACCGATGGTGGCGTACTTGGTCGTCCAGACGCGAAAGCCGCTCGCCTGCTTGGCGATCTCGCCGATCTGATCGATGCGGTCGTCGTGCGCCGCGTCGCCGGGGGTGAAGTAGTACTTCTCGTTGAAGAGCGGGTCGTCCGGGATGTGCATCTTCCGGTAGACGCCCAACAGCGATCCGTCCGCATCGATGATTGCCGCGGAGTTGCGGTACACTCCCCGCGCCTGCCGCTCGAACAGCGGCACGATGATCACGACGTCGAGCTCCCTGGCGAGCTTCTGCATCACCTCGGTCGTCGGCCCGGGAATCGGCTCGGCAATGTCGAACCGCTCGCACTTCTGCGACTTGCAGAAGTACGGCGCGTTGAACAGCTCCTTCAGGCAGATGATCTGCGCGCCGCGCGACGCGGCCTCGCGGACGAGCGCGACGGACTGATCGAGCGTCGCCGTCTGGTCGGAGGAGGCGGTGTCCTGGATGATGCCGACGGTGAACGGACGTGTGGTCATGTACTTCTCGTGGCGACAGGGTACGACGTAAGCTAGCGCGCGGGGGAAGGGCGCTACTCGACGACTCCGATCACCACGTCCATCACGTTCGTCCCGGTGAGCCCGCGACGGAGGAGCGCGCCCGCGGCGGCGAGAGCGGCGTACGATTCATGGCGTGCGAGCGCGTGCTCGGGGTCGTGCCCGCTTCGCGAGATTGTCTCCCACAAGGCCGCATCGGCAAACGCGCCCGCGGCGTCCGTCGGCCCGTCGCGGCCATCCGTGCCCGCGGCAAGGATGGTGATGCGACGTGCGAGGGCACCGCCGGTTGCGAGACGTTTCGCCGCGGCCAGCACGAGCTCCTGGCATCGACCTCCGGTCGCGGCCATCGCCCGCGCGTCGGTGAAGCGGTTGCCCACGGCGAGGTGCGCGAATGGCGGCGACGGCTTCCCCAGGTGCACCGTCGTCTCGCCGCCCCACACGACGCATCCCAGTTGCTCACGCTCGGCGCGCCGCAGCAGCGTCTCCGCGATCGCTTCTCCGCAGCGGGCCGCTTCGCCGCGCAGGGGAGCGCGCACCGGCTCCGCGGCGACCGAGAGCTCGCGCGCGCGCTGCACCGCGGCGTCGAGGGCGAGGTGATTCGCGCCGATCACCCGCGTGCGCACGTGCGCGAATGCCGGGTGCGAAGGCTTCGGCGTCTCGGGAATGACCCCACGCGAGACGCCGGTCAGATACTCGCGCATCGCCGGCGACAGCTGCGTGTAGACGTCCGCGCGCTGCAGCAGCTCGATCACCTCGCGCACGGTGTGGCTGTCCGGCGTGCAGGGCCCCGAGCCGATGTCCTCGGGATCGTTGCCCACCACGTCGCTGATCACGAGCGCGTGCGTGCGCGCCGGCGCGAGCGCGAGCGCGAGTCGCCCCGCCCCCCACCGCGTGAAGCGCTTGCGCACGGTGTTCATGGCGATGATGTCGAGCCCCGAGCCGAGCAGCAGTTCGAACAGGTGACCGATGTCCGACTCGGACATGCCGCGCAGCGGCGCGGCGATCAGGCTCGTCGCGCCGCCGCTCAGCAACACGATCGCCACGTCGTCGCTGCGCATGCCGGCGGCGGTCTCGCCGATCCGCTCCGCCGCCGTGAAGCTCCGGCGACCCGGCAAGGGATGATCACCCGGCAGCGACGCCACCGTCGCACAGGGCGTGGGCGTCGACTCGGGGGCGACGATCACGCCGCCCGCAATCGGGTGGAGCGATCGCTCGAGCGCGCTCACGGCTCCGGCCGCCATGGCATGAGCCGCCTTTCCGGCGGAGTAGAGCCAGAGACGCTGGCCTGGTGTCGCCTCGAACTCACGCAGCGCAGCCGTCGTCAGCGGGCCAGGGGCCGCGCCGGCGACGGCTGCGTCGTAAAGGTCTGCGAGAAGCGCTCGTCCGCCGAGAGGAGTGGGCGTCAGGCGATCTCGCTGGTGAAAGGTGACGGCTACTGTCCGGCCGGCGCCGGTAAAGTACTCCGTACGGCAGCTCCCAGGCTGTCGTACGCCGACGCGGCCAACTGGTTGAACGGCTGCATTCGCCTCACGATCCGTCCGGTTGGGTCGATGACGAAGAGCGACCGGTTGTCGAGCTTGCCCTGGGTCGCGCCATACAGCTTCCCGACGATCTGCGCGGTATCGCTCGCGAAGAGTACCGGCGTCTGGAGCTCACGCGCCCATGCAGCGAGCATGGTATCCGGATCCACGCTCACGCCGACCACCACGACGTTGCGACCGTTGTTGAAGAGCTTGGCGTACTGATCACGGTACGCCTCCATTTGAACCGTTCAGCCCTTTGTCCGAGCCTTGTAGAAGAAGGCGAGCACGACCGTCTTGCCGCGCAGGTCGGACAGCCGCACCGGATCACGCAGCACGCCATACCGGGTGGCGCCCGTGAGCGCAAAATCCGGCGCGATCGTACCGACTTCGGGCGAAGGCGTAGCGGTCGGGGTCGCCTGCTGCGCGCCCGCCGTGGCGGCCACAGCCGACATCAGGATTGCGGCGAAACTCAGGCGAGTATGAAGTCGACGTGTCATGAGACCTCGTGAGGAAGCGCGGCATAATGCCCCGTCGTTCTCCAGGACGCAATGGCAGCGACGTCCGCGCCGCAGGTCCAATGATCAGGTCGCTGTAGAAAAAAGTGGACGGCGGTATCTCAGTCACTGGACGATATTGCGGCTTAAGTGCCCGTAGATGGGGTTAAGGCGCGGTCCGCCCCCTGCTTTTGCTCAGGGTCAGCATCACGCTCTTTTCCCGCCTGGAGGATTGAATGCGCACACTTGGGATGACTCTGTCGCTCGCCGCCCTCGCCGCCGTTGGCGCGTGCAGCCGAGGGAATGATGCGCGGCCCGATGACGCGCTGAAGAATGATCTCGCGTTGGCCGCACAGGCGCAGCCCTATCAGGCTCAGCAGTTCGTTTCCCCGGCCGAGCAGCAGTACGGCGCGAATGGGCTGCCCCTGCCGTACAACGCCGGGGTGACCCGCGCTCCGACCATGCGTGCCCCGGCACCAGTATACCGTGCCCCGGCCCGCCGGACGGCGTCATCGGGTCGCTCGCAGTCGTCTGGCGGCTACAGCTATCCGGCGGCCGAGCGTCCCGTGGTCAAGCACACGGGCCGCGACGCGGCCATCGGTGCCGGCGCGGGCGCGGTCATCGGCGCCGCGACCAGTCGCGATAAGTTGAAGGGCGGACTCATTGGTGCGGCCGCCGGTGGCATCCTCGGCGCCGTGATCGGCAACAACGTCGACATTCAGCGTCCGTAAGCGGCCCGACACTCGACACCAGCGGTACATGCTCGCCCGCGCCTTTCGTGCGGGCGAGCGTGCATCCGGGGGAGCGACGCTTGCCAGAGTCGTTGACATCGTGTGACATGCGATCCATATGGGGCACACTTCTCGCTTCCGAGCGTGCTGATGAGCCCAGACAGCGAAGACATTTTTGTCGTGCCGGGCAACTCGGCGGACGAGGCAGCCCCCGAGCGGCGCAAGCGTCGCTACGTCGCGAATCTCGCCTTCGGGGCAATCAAGGCGCAGCACTCGGCGCATCGCACCAGCCTCGAGCGGTTTGTCGACTGGCTGAACGAGATCGCGGGCTCGACGCCTTTCCTCGTCTTCCACGGTCTCGGCTTCGCGTTCTGGCTGCTCTGGAACACGGGGCATCTCGGCCTGCGGCCGATCGATCCGTACCCGTTCGGGCTGATGACGACGATCGTCTCGCTCGAGGCGATCTTCCTCTCGATCTTCGTCCTCATGTCGCAGCAGCGCGAGTCGGCGATCGCCGAGCTGCGCGAGGAGCTGGGACTCCAGGTGAGCCTGCGGGTGGAGCAGGAGGTCACCAAGACGCTCCAGCTCGTCGCGGGTCTGTACACGCGACTCGGACACCGGGTGAGCGACGATCCGGAGCTGCACCACATGCTCCAACCGCTCGACGTCCGAGCCATCGAGCGCGACTTGCTGGAGCAGATCGAGACGGCCACGCAGAACCGGCATCACAACACGATGCTCGACGACGCCGCCACCGGGCCGTCAGTGGAGCCCCGCAATCCCGTGCTCCGGTAGGCTGTCGGGGTGACGTGAAGCACCGCGACGCAGCTCCATGACAACAATTCTTCCCCACCCCCACTTCCGGCGCGATGTGCGTTCCGGGCGCGGGTTCCGCCAACCCAGAGGAGATCTCCTCATGCGACGATTGCTCGTGTTAGCGATGGCACTCACGACAACCCTGACCGCTGTCGGCTGCAGCGATTCCACTGGTCCGGCCAGCTCGCTTGCCGGCACCTATTCGCTGCGCACGGTCAACGGCACGCAGGTGCCAGTGACCATCATCTCGAGCCCGGGATACACCAGCGAAGTCCTCGCCGGCAGCATCGTGCTCGACGAGCAGGGCAACTATACCGGCACCATCAGGTATCGCGACACCTACAGTGGGCAACAGCCCACGCAGTACGACGACACGATCATCGGATACTGGACGCTGAGCGGCAGCCAGCTCACGCTCACCGACTCCCAGACGGGCGATCAGTATCTCGCAACCGTCTCGGGAGGAACGATCACGCTGAACGGCTCGGGCTACAGCGAGGTATACAGCAAATAGAGCCATCGACGCGAACGAGGGAGGAAGGGCGACAGCCCTTCCTCCCTCGTCATGTTTCTGCCGGGGTCCTATTTGATCACTTCCGCGCCAACGACCGCAGCACGTACGGCAGGATGCCGCCGTGCTTGTAGTAGTTCAACTCCTCCGGCGTGTCGATGCGGCAGAGCGCCTTAAACGTCTTCGC
Organism: Gemmatimonadota bacterium; assembly: GCA_030947165.1. The sequence goes on along the minus strand of JALYXJ010000502.1, from coordinate 4,657 downwards.
GGAGCCGTCGCGGGCCGTGGCCTTTACCGTCAGCGACTTCTTCGGCGCCAGCGTGTCGTCCACCCCCGCGATCTCGTAGGTCTCAAAGCCGGTGAGCCCCAGCGACTGCCGGGTCTCGCCGTTGGTGAACTCGAGCGGAAGCACCCCCATGCCCACGAGATTCGAGCGGTGGATGCGCTCGAAGCTCTCGGCGATCACCGCGCGCACGCCGAGCAGCACCGTGCCCTTGGCTGCCCAGTCGCGCGAGGAGCCGGTGCCATATTCCTTGCCGGCCACGATCACGAGCGGCGTCTTCTGCTTCGCGTACTCCATCGCCGCGTCATAGATGAACACCGGGGTGCCGCCCGGCTCGACGGTCGTCCAGCCGCCTTCGGTGCCCGGCGCCATCTCGTTGCGCAGGCGGATATTGGCGAAGGTGCCGCGCATCATGACCTCGTGATTGCCGCGGCGCGCACCATACGAGTTGAAGTCCTTCCTCTGCACGCCGTGCTCGATCAGCCATCGTCCGGCCGGGCTCGAGACCGGGATGTTGCCCGCCGGCGAGATGTGGTCGGTGGTGATGCTGTCGCCGAGCATGGCGAGCGCCTTCGCCCCGGCAATCGGCTTCACGCCGGGCGGCGTCATCGTCATCCCCTCGAAGTACGGCGGGTTCTTCACGTACGTCGAATTGGGCTGCCAGGCGTAGGTCTGCCCGTTCGGCACCTTGAGTCCCTGCCAGTGCTGGTCGCCCTTGAACACGTCGGAGTACTGGCGGATGAAGAATTCCTTCTTCACGCTGCGCAGGACTTCGTCCTGCACGTCCTTCGGGCTCGGCCAGATGTCGCGCAGGAAGACCGGCCCGTCGGTGCCGATGCCGAGCGGCTCCCGGGTGAGATCGAGATCCATCCGGCCGGCGAGCGCATAGGCGACGACGAGGGGCGGTGACGCGAGGTAGTTGTAGCGCGTGAGGGGATTGACCCGGCCCTCGAAGTTGCGGTTGCCGGACAGCACGCTGGCGACGAAGAGCTTCCCATCCTCGATCGCCTTCGCGATCGGATCGGGAACGGGGCCCGAGTTGCCGATGCATGTCGTGCAGCCGTACCCAACGAGGTTGAAGCCGAGCTTGTCGAGGTACTCGGTCACCCCCGCGGCCGCGAAGTAATCCGTCACCACCTTCGAGCCAGGCGCGAGGGAGGTCTTGACCCACGGCTTCACGGTGAGGCCCTTCTTGACGGCGTTCTTCGCGAGGAGGCCGGCCGCGAGCATCACGCTGGGGTTCGACGTGTTCGTGCAGCTCGTGATCGCGGCGATGACCACGGCACCGTGCTTCAACGTGAAGCTGTGGCCATGGTAGTCGCAGACTTCGCCAGCGTGCTCCGCATGCTGCTGCTGCGCGCCGCCCTCGTCATCCTGTCGCAGCACCGCCTTCTTGACGTCGGGCGCGACCTTGGTGGCATCGGGCTTCGCCTGTGTCGCGGCGGACGCTAGGGCCGGCACCGCGCCGCCGGCCGTCACCAACTTGCCCAGGTCCAGTGCCAACGACTCCTTGTACATCGCCGCGGCCTTGCTGAGCGGCACGCGATCCTGCGGCCGGCGTGGGCCAGCCAGGCTGGGCTCCACGGTTGCCAGATCGAGCTAGATTGAATCCGTGAAGATCGGGTCCGGCGTGTCGTCGGTGCGGAAGAGCCCCTGGAGCTTGGTGTACGCCTCCACCAGGGCGACGTGCTGCTCGCTGCGGCCGCTGAGCCGGAGATACTGGAGCGTCTCCGCGTCAACGGGAAAGAAGCCCATCGTGGCGCCGTATTCAGGGGCCATGTTGGCGATCGTGGCGCGGTCGGCGAGGCTCAGGCTACTCAGCCCGCTTCCGTAAAACTCGACGAACTTGCCGACGACCTTCTTCTTGCGCAGCATCTCGGTGACCGTGAGCACGAGATCCGTGGCGGTCGACCCCGCGGGAAGCTTCCCGTGCAGCTTGAAGCCGACCACCTCGGGAATGAGCATCGAGACCGGCTGTCCCAACATCGCTGCTTCTGCCTCGATGCCGCCCACCCCCCATCCCAGCACCCCGAGACCGTTGATCATCGTGGTGTGCGAGTCGGTGCCGACGAGCGAGTCGCAGTAGGCCTCGTTCGTCTCCGCGTTCACGAACACCGTCTTGCCGAGGTACTCGAGATTCACCTGGTGACAGATGCCCGTACCCGGCGGGACGACGCGAAAGTTCTTGAAGGCGTCCTGGCCCCACCGCAGGAACACGTAGCGCTCGATATTGCGCTCGAACTCGAGATCGGTGTTGATCAGGAAGGCGGCGTCGCTGCCGTACTCGTCGACCTGGACGGAGTGGTCGATCACCAGATCCACCGGCTGAAGCGGATTGATGCGCTGCGGATTTCCGCCGAGCGTGGAGAGCGCATCGCGCATGGCCGCGAGATCGACGACGGCGGGTACCCCCGTAAAGTCCTGCAGCAGCACCCTGGCGGTGCGGAAGGCGATCTCCTTCTCGAGCTTGCCCTTCACGTTCCAGTTGGCCATCGCCTCGATGTCCGCCTTCTTCACGAAGGCGTCGTCCTCGTTCCGGAGGAGGTTCTCGAGGAGGATCTTGAGGCTGAATGGAAGCTTGTCGCTGTTGCCCCCGGACGCCTTCGAGAGCGCATCGAGGCGGTAGATCGTGTAGGAGGTGCCCGCGACGTCGAGGGTCGCGCGGCTGCCGAACGAGTTGGGCTGTGTCATTGCGTTGTCTCTCGGTGTCCGTCGCGGTCCTCGGCCGGACGAACGGTGGAGAACGGAGCCACTGCCGAGCGCGGGGCGCTCCGTGGAGCGAGGCGTGCCGGCAGGCTGACACCAAATCTATATCGGTTGCACGGAGGCGAGGGCGGCGCGGCCGTCCAGCGTCGGCTCTGTTGACCTTCGGCGGTCATGAGACGACCCTTGGCGCGTGCCGAACCTCGCATTTCCATCCGACCTCGCCGACGTCGCGGCGCTCGCCGAGCGGCTCATGGCCATCGAGTCCACGAGTGGTGCGGAGGTGCCCCTGCTCGACGCATTCGCCGGCGCCCTGGCGGCCCGTGGATGGCGAACGACACGGATCCCGGTGACCAATGGGCGCGCCGATCTCCTCGCCACGAGCGGCCCCGGCCCCTTCGTCACTCTCTCCACGCACCTCGACACGGTGCCGCCCTTTCTCCCACCTCGGCGGGAGGGCGGCCGGCTTCTCGGTCGTGGCGCCTGCGATGCGAAAGGGATCGCGGCCGCGATGGTGTGCGCCGCCGAACGGCTGCGCGCCGAGGGCGAGCCGATCGCGCTGCTGTTCGTGGTGGGCGAGGAGACGACGCACGACGGCGCGCACGCCGCGAATGACTGGGCGATCGCGAGTGAGTTCGAGAGCATCGCCCTGCTGAACGGCGAGCCCACCGAGAGCACCCTCGCCCTCGGCACCAAGGGCGCCATGCGCGTGATCCTGCGGACACAAGGCGAGGCAGCCCATTCGGCCTATCCGCAGCTGGGACGTTCCGCCACGATGGCGCTCGTCCGCCTGCTCGCCGAGCTCGACACGCTGCCGATGCCGACCGATCCGCTGCTTGGTGAGACGACGATCAACATCGGCAAGCTGTCGGGCGGTGTGGCCGACAACGTCGTGGCGCCGAGTGCGGAAGCGCGCCTGATGGCGCGCCTCGTGTCGGAGCCGGAGGAAGTATGGGAACGCCTCGCGCGCTGGTGCGCGGGACGGGCGACACTCGAGCGCAGCATCGAGATCTCGCCGGCGCGGCTCGGGTCGGTGCCCGGTTATCCGACGTCGGTGGTGGCGTTCGCGACGGACATTCCGGCCATGCCGGCGTGGGGACAGCCGTATCTGTTCGGGCCGGGCTCCATCCACGTGGCGCACCGGGACGACGAGTTCGTCGAGATTGCGGAGCTCGAGCGCGCGGTGACGAGCTACGCGTCGCTCGCGCGGGAGATTCGCGCGACGAACGCCAGATAGCTCGTGCGCGGGCGAGCGGACAGCTCGAGCTGTCATCCATCAGCGGTGGGTTGCACAGCCGAGCTCTCAGCCCGAGCCGTCAGCTGTCAGCCGTCAGCCGTCAGCAACCGGGAGTAAAGGCGCAACCGCGTTTGCGGTTTCGCTTTTACGTTCCATTCCAGCCCCGCCGCACCCACGGCCGGTCCAACGCGGAGGGGCGACAGCAGCCGTCAGCTCGAGCTGACCGCTCTGCCGTGCAAGCTCCCGACGGCGAACTGTCAGCTCATCACTGGCGAGCGAGCTAGCCGGTGCCCGCTCCGCCGCCCGCGCCGGATGGCGTGGGATCCCGCATCTCGTCCACGTCGGCGGCGCTCCGTGTTCCACGGCGATCGACGTTGAGTGCGGTGATCGCGTGGGTCGGGCACTCGTGGACGAAGCCCCCGTCCGCCGGCGACCATTCCACGACGTGCGTTCGCGCGAACGCCTTGTTGTTCGCGTCGAGGCCCATCACCGCCGGGGCCAGCGCCACGCACGTGCCGCAGCCCGTGCACAGGTCGACCGCGACGTCGATCTGCACGCGACGCCGGGGAAAGACACAGCTCGAGCGGTCCCAGTACGACTCGAAGCGCTCGAGCGCGCGCATCGCGGCCTTGTAGCCCTGCTCGATGTTCGACTTCGTGTCGGTGAAGCTCAGCCAGTTCGCGTCGTTCACCTTGGGACGGA
>JALYXJ010000493.1 GCA_030947165.1 Gemmatimonadota bacterium | reverse complement strand
GTGCTGAAGTAGCCCAACGTGCCGCCAAAATAAGTGTTCGGCAGATAGGAGACGTTGGCGCGGAAGGCATGCAGGTTGGCCTTGATGTTCTGCGCGCCGCCCGACAGAAACGTCGCGTCGAGCGTCTCTGCCTCGTGGATGAAGCTCGTACGGCCGATGAGCATTGCCCCGCCCTCAGTGAGCTTCTGCTCGACTTGCGCATCGACGCCCAGCGTCGTGTACCCATCTGTCGGCCCGCTCACGCCCTTGGGAAAGAGGTGCGCGCCCGCGAAGCCGAAGCCGCCAACCATGAGATACGTGGACGCGGAACTGTGCTGCAGTGCGAGTCGGCCGTAGGGGATCACGCCGCTGGTGACGTTCTGCGATGCGGAATCGAGCGGGGCATGGGTACCCTGCTGCGCCGACCGATACGCGGTGAACTCCGTGTAGAGCAGGTTGTTCCAGAGTGCGTATCCGCCCAGTCCCAGCACCTCCTGGCCAAGGTTGCCCTCGATCAGCGTGCTCGCGGCTGGGGATGGTGCCACCGACGAGCTCATGAACGGATAGCCCCACGCCGGCACGGTATTCCACACGTCCTGCGCGGTCGGATTGTTGTGCAGGGTCACGCCGAACAGTAGGTCCTTGTCGAGCCAGGTCGTGTGGTTCGCATAGCGGAGATCGATGTTGTCGACGCCGAAGGTGCCGTCCTGCGCCGCATAGGTGAACTGCACGAAGGCGCCCACGCGTGGCGTGACCTCGCCGCCGAGAAACAGGCTCGCCTGTTCGGGGAACATCACGCTGTTGTTCTGCGATTCGGGGAGGGACTTGGCCAGGTGCGTCAGCGACGCGACGACCATCGCCGAAACCGGCGAGATCGGTGAGAGCTTGAGCGAGGGACGGCTGGTATCGCCGCCGCCGATCGTCGTAAGGCCGCTCATCGTGTACCCGTTCAGCTTGAACAGCCGGCCAAACGGCGTGAGTTGAGGGAACTGGTAATGGCAGGCGCCGCACGCGAGCCCTGTCTGTCGCGAGAAGGACGGAATCGCCGCCGTGGCGCGTTCGAGTGCGACGAGCAGGCGCCGCGACGGCACGCTCGTTCGCACCTCGAGGGATGGCGATCCTGGCGCGCGGCGCGCGTCCACCGGCACCGTCGACGCGGACGCCGACAGCGCGCAACAGATGCCGGCCGCGGTACCGAGGAGGATGGTGCGCAGGCGCCGCGCCGCAAGCGTCCGGCGATCGACTGCAGAGCGACGTCCGGTCATGAAGCCTCCGCGAAGAGTGGTGAGAAGCGTGCACGGGATCATGCCGAACGCGGGGTGGGCACCGCGTGCGCGTGCGTCGGGAGGTCGTAGATCCACGCCACCACGACGCCATAGGCGAGGTGGCCGAGCAGGCTACCCGCGAGCAGCTCGATGTCACCGCCCGAGAAGAAGCCGGCGCCGACGAGCGGCATGAAGAGGGCTTGGGCAACGAGGAATACAAGTGCGCCGTAGATCGCGCCGCGCGCGATTGCGTGGCCGGGCCGCCGCCACGCGAAGAATCGGGCGTAGAGCAGCGCCAGCAGGATGCCAAAGACGAGGTGGGCGATCCATCCGCCAGCGACACCCACGCGGAGGTGTGCGACGGAGACCGACATGAAGGTGCTGAGGATCTGTCCAACGGCGATCTTGGGCAGTCCGACCGACGGCTCGACCAGCCAGAGCGCGGTCAGCACGCCTGTGCCGATGGCCCCCGCCGCCGCGGCGCGCGTCGCATCCATCGACCCGTGCTCGCTGTTCATGGCGTGGCACCGCGGTGATCCACCGACCAGATGTAGGCGGCGATGTTCGTGGCGTCAGCGTCGCTGATTCCACCGGGATGCGCGACCATTGCGGTTCCGCTCACGCCGCGTACGATCACCGAATAGATCGTGGCCAGCTCGCCTCCCTTCGCGTCCTTCCACGCGTGCGGCTTGAGCGTCGGCGCAATTGGGCCGCCCTCGAGGCTCGACCCATGACACGCGAAGCAGCTGCCCTGGCCGTGAAACACGCGACGTCCCGCGCTCACCATCTCGGGTGATATGGCGTCGGTGTCCGGCCGCGTCCGTGGCTCGAACCTCGAGGCGCGTGGACCCACGGCGAGTGCCGCGACGCTCAGGGCAAGGAACAGCAATCCCGCTACCCACCAGACGAGCGCACCATGTGGCAAGTCCGACCGCACTGTCATGCGACGCTCCCTTCAAGGAGGCGTCGCCAGGAGCGCCACAAACATCTGGGTACGTCGTGCGTGCACGAGCCACCCGTCCTGCGCTGGTGAACCTCTCGCAGGTGCGTCGCGAGTGCACTGCAAGATCGCATCCATCTTCGTCGCGAGCATGGTGACGCGGGCCTATCCGAAGCACCCGATTCACGGCGAGCGTTGCGGAGCGCACTCACGATCGCGCTCTCGGATGTTGTGGGCGGGCTGATGCCACTCGCGCCGTACGTCGGGTTGCAGTTCTATTATCCCGCCGCTGGTCGCGTCCCGACGATCGGCGCCGCGGCGTGGTGGTAAGGGAGGCATGCCAGCACGCCCATCACCCCGTGACGAGGCACGGATCTCATGAAGCAGATTCGCGGAAAGACCGCGCTCGTGACTGGCGCGTCGCGAGGCATCGGACCGCACATCGTCCGGGCGCTCGCGGAAGAGGGGATGAACCTCGTGCTGTCGGCGCGAACTGTCTCGGCGCTGGAGCAGTCCGCAAACGTGGCACGCTCGCTCGGCGTCCGCGTCACGTGCCTGGCCGCCGATCTGCGTCGCCGGAGCGACGTCGAGACGCTCGCTCAGCGCGCGGATGCGGAGATGGGCGGCATCGCGGTACTCGTGAACAATGCGGGGATGGAAGGCGCACTTCCGTACGACAAGGTCGAGCTGGACGCGATCGAGGAGATGATCGCCCTCAATCTCACGGCGCCGATGCTGCTCACTCGGCTCCTCCTGCCAGCGATGATTCGCCGCGGGGAAGGGCACGTCGTGAACATCTCGTCGCTCGCCGGCCTGGTGGGACGCCGTACGAGGAGACCTACTCCGCCACCAAGCATGGTCTCGTCGGCTTCACGCGAAGTCTCAACCTCACGTTGAAGGCAGAGGGTCATCCGGTTGGCGCGTCGGTGATCTGCCCGGCGTTCGTTGAGGAGGCGGGGATGTACCGGAGCGCTGCTGACGCGACCGGCGGCACAGCCCCGATGATGATCGGTACGGTATCGACGCGGAAGGTGGCGGAGGCGGTCGTGCGCGCGATCGTGCGTAGCGAGCCCGAGGTCGTGCTCTCCGGCAAGCCGATGCTGCCCTTCCTGATCGCGCAGACTCTTTCACCGCGGCTCGCCGCCCGCATGTCTGCGATGGTCGGCGTGCCGGCGACGTTCAAGAAGTGGTCGGACGCCGCGCTGCGTGCCCAGCAGTCTCGACGATAGGTAGTTGCGACGACGTGTCGAGCGACCCTCACGATCTCCAGCGCTTTCTCGACGCCCAGGCGAGCAACTACGCCGACGCCCTCGCCGAGCTTCGCGCGGGCAGGAAGCGGTCGCACTGGATGTGGTACGTCTTTCCGCAGTACGACGGACTCGGCCACAGCGCGATGACGCGGCGCTACTCGATACGAAGTCTCGGCGAGGCCGAGGCGTATCTGCGCCACCCGATCCTCGGGCTCCGTCTGATGGAATGCGCCGAGGCCGTCCTCGACGTGGAGGGCCGTTCGGCACACGAGATCTTCGGCTCACCGGACGACGCCAAGCTGCGATCGTCCGCGACGCTGTTTTCGCGGGTGGCGCCGGCGGGATCGGTGTTCCACCGCATACTTGATCGCTACTTTGCCGGAGAGCCCGATGGGAGGACGCTGGAGCTGATCACCTAAATCAACTACAACTGCAACAGAATGGGGGAAACGACGGAAAAGGCAGGAAACGGCGGATCGCCCTGCGACCGGCTGGGTCTGGTGCGCCCAGGACAGCCCCGCGACTTCAAAGACAAATGCCTTGGGGTCGACGGGACGCTGTCCCTTTGCTAGACCGGTGTGCATGATCCGCCGTTTCCTGCATCTTCCGCCGAGTCCCAGCATTCTGCTTGCCGCGCCCTAACGATCAACAGGAGTAAGCCTTGGACCGACGTGAGTTTCTCGCCGCATCCGCCGTTGCCGCCGTCTCTCCGCTGCCCAGGCTCAACGCAATCGCACAGCAGGCCGGGCCCCGCCAGTTCATCGAGCTGCGGCGCTACCATCTGCTTCCCGGCGCGAAGCAGCGTGCGTTCAGCACGTTCATCGGCGACGTCGCCATTCCGGCGATGAACCGGGCGGGGGTAGGACGCGTGGGGGCGTTCACGGTCGTCTACGGTGAGAACGCGCCGTCACTGCTGCTGGTGCTCACGCATCCGACGCTCGAGTCGGTCGTGACGCTGCGCGAACGTCTTGCGGCCGACTCGGCGTATACACGAGCTGGCGGGGCTGTGCTGGATGCGCCGCTTGGCGACCCAGCATTCGTTCGCGCCGAGAGCACGCTGTTGAGGGCCTTCGATGCAATGCCGACGCTGGAGCCGTCCGCCGGTGCGGGGACGGCGACACCGCGCATCTTCGAGATGCGGACTTACGAGAGCCACAGCGATCGGGCCGCGCTGAACAAGCTGGCGATGTTCAATGCAGGAGAGATCCCGATCTTCCGTCGGACCGGGCTGACGCCGGTGTTCTTCGGTGAGACGGTCATCGGAGCGAAGATGCCGAGCCTGACCTACATGCTCACCTTCAAGGACATGCCGACGCGCGACGCCGCGTGGGCGGCTTTCAGTGCGGATGCCGATTGGAAGACGCTGTCCGGCGATCCGCAGTACAAGGAGAACGTCTCGGCGATCTCGGACATCATCCTCCGGCCAACGGGGTACTCGCAGATCTGATCGAGGGGCGCCGAGCATGAGAATTTGCTCATGTGACCTTTCGATGGGAGATTCGCACCACGGCGTCGCTTGGGGACGCGTCGCAGCGAGAGAGGCCGCATGGCCCAGGACGGCAAGGCATCGGCGAACGGCGACGGGCAGGGCGTTTCCTCTGCGCCATCGATCTCCCTTCCCAAAGGTGGCGGCGCCATCCGTGGGATCGGGGAGAAGTTCGCCGCCAATCCGGTCACCGGCACGGGAACGATGTCCGTGCCGATCGCCACGAGTCCCGGCCGCTCCGGCTTTGGTCCGCAGCTTTCGCTGAGCTACGACTCCGGAGCGGGCAACGGCGCCTTCGGCTTCGGATGGGCGCTGAGCCTGCCCCAGATTACCCGCAAGACGGACAAGGGGCTGCCGCAGTACAGTGACGCGGAGGAATCTGACGTCTTCATCCTCTCGGGCGCCGAAGACCTCGTGCCGGTTCTGGTGGACCAGAATGGGACGTGGGGTCCGGAGGCGCTGCCTACTCGCGCGATCGGCGGCGACAGCTACACCATCCGCCGCTACCGCCCGCGCATCGAGGGGCTGTTCGCGCGAATCGAGCGGTGGACGCGCGACGCGGATGGCGACGTTCACTGGCGCTCGATCTCCAGCGACAACGTTCTCTCACTCTACGGCGAGAGCTCGAGCTCTCGCATCGCCGATCCGGCCGATCCCCGCCGCGTCTTCACGTGGCTTATCAGTGAGACCCGGGACGACAAGGGCAACGCCATTCTCTACGACTACAAAGCCGAAGATGGCGCCGGCGTCGACCTGACGAGTGCACACGAACGCAACCGCGGCGATCGCGACGACCCTCGCCGCGCGACGAACCGCCATCTCAAGCGGATCCGCTACGGCAACAGAGTGCCTTTGCTGGATGGCGACGGAGGCCGCCCGCGCGCGCTGAGCGCCGCGCAGATTCAGACTGCGGGCTGGATGTTCGAGGTCGTGCTCGATTACGGCGAGCACGACGCCGACGCGCCGCGACCGGATGACGCAGCGCCCTGGCCCAACCGCGTCGACGCGTTCTCCACCTACCGCGCCGGCTTCGAGGTGCGCACCAGCCGCCTCTGCCAGCGCGTGCTCATGTTCCATCATTTCGCCGGCGAGCCTGGGGTCGGCGTCGATTGCCTCGTGCGCTCCACGGACTTCACCTATTCCGACGAGCTGGACCCCACCGACGTCCGCAATCCCGTCTACACCTTCCTGCTCTCCGTCACTCAGTCCGGCTACAAGCGCAGCAATGGCGGCTATCTGAAGCGCAGCATGCCGCCCGTCGAGTACGAGTACACCAAGCCCGTCGTGCAGCAGACGGTGCACGACGTCGACGCCGCGAGCCTGCAGAATCTGCCAATTGGCGTCGACGGTGCCGCCTACGAGTGGACCGAT
>JALYXJ010000433.1 GCA_030947165.1 Gemmatimonadota bacterium | reverse complement strand
CGCCGCCAAAGCCACCACCGCTCCAGCCGCCGCCACGTCCGCCACCGCCGAAGCCGCCGAAGGGAAGAAAGACCGGGAAGCACCCGCCGCATCCGCGGCGGCGCCCACGTCCCCCGCTGATGAGCGACAGGATCACGAAGAAGATGATCAGCCAGAGGAAGGGTGGAAATCCGCCGCTGCTTCGCGCCGCCGGCTGTCGCGTCTGCGCCGGCATCACCGGCGCGTCGAGCGTGCTGTCGAGGGCGAAGCCGTACTCCTGCGCATACCGCTGCGCGACGCGCTGGGTGACCAGCTCCAGACCCGCTCCGTAATCACGCTGCTGGAACGCGGGCGTCGCCTCGCGGCAGATCTCCCCCGCCGTGGCGTCGGTGATGAACCCCTCCGCGCCCTGCCCCGTCTCCACTCGACACGCCCCACGTCCGTCGCTAGACGTCTCCTTCGGCACCAGGAGAATGACCGTGCCGGCATTGCGCGACCGGTCGCCGATCGCCGCCAGGTTGCCGACCTTCCATTCCCGACCGATGCGAAGCGCGATGTCACTCGGCGCACGCCCTCCAAGGTCCGGAAGCGTGACGACGGCGATCTCCCCCTTCGACTTGTCGCGGACGTCCTGCGCGATGCGCTCGATGCGTGCGGCCGTCGACGGGCTGAGCACGTGCGCGAAGTCGTTCACCAATCCGCTGGGAGGCGGAATCTGTGGCCCGCCCTGAAGCAGCAGAGCCATCACGCCGAGCAGGGCGCGTCCGGCGAGCGTTGAGAGCATTACGTGAAGTAAGGGTCTGTCTCGATGCGCGGCTACCTGCCGAACGTTAGCGCATGAGCCGCCCCGATGCGCCCTGATGACTACTACGTCTGCGGTCGAGTTGGTGATTCACCCTATCGGCCCCTGATCGATCGTACGGCCGCGCTCGCCGGCAGATGGCGGTCGGCATTAGCTTCAGGGTGGTCAGCCGCCACCCCCTCATCCCCCGTACCATGCTGCGCTTTCCGACGTCCACACCGGCTCGTCTCCTCACCGCCCTCCTTCTCGCGAGCGTCACCGCCGCCTGCACGCGATCCGAGGCGACCCCCGCCAAGGACTCGGCGGCCTCCGCCAAGGTCGTCGCGGCGCAGCCGAGTGGCGGCGGGATGTCGGGCGGACTGACCGATTCGGTGAGCACGGCCGCCGATCGCGGTCGCATCCGTGGGGCAGAAACCGCGCCCGTGTGGGTCGTGGAGATCAGCGATTTTCAGTGCCCGTTCTGCAAGCGCTGGCACGACGAGTCCTTCGCCGCGATTGAGAAGGAATACGTGCAGACCGGCAAGGTGCGCCTCGCCTATCTGAACTTCCCGCTGAGCATGCATCCCAATGCGCGCGCGGCCTCCGAGGCAGCGATGTGCGCGTCGGTGCAGGGCAAGTTCTGGCCGCTCCACAAGTCCTTGTTCGAGTCGCAGACCAGGTGGGCCCCGCAGTCGAATCCCACGCCCACCTTCGATTCGCTCGCCGTGGCCGCCGGTGTCGACTCGGCGGCGTGGCGCGGCTGCATGACCAGCCACGCGACCGGAAAGCTCATCGACGCCGATCACGATCGCAGCACCACGGCCGGGGTGCAGTCCACGCCGACCTTCTTCATCGGGGATCGGAAGCTCGAGGGCGCGTATCCGGTGGATTCGTTCCGCGTTGCGATCAACGCAGCCATCGCCAAGGCGGGCGCCGCGAAGAAGTAGCACGGCTGTTGTCGCGCCCACCGACACCCGTGTCACGGGCGCTCGAGCTGGGATACGAGGGCACGGCGCGACTCGCGCGTGCCCTCGCGGCCGTTGCCCCACGATCGAGCCACAAGCTCCTGGCGACGTTCGCCTCGCGACGCGGTGTCGTGTCGCGCTTCCAGGCGTTCACGCGCGATCCCTCGCGTCCCCTGCTCTGGATGCACGCGCCCAGCGTGGGGGAAGGGCTGCAGGCGCGCCCCGTGCTCGAGCGCGCGCGCGTCAGCGGCGCCCGCATGCAGCTCGCGTACACCTACTTCTCACCCAGCGCGCGCGCCTTCGCCGAGTCCCTCGACGTGGACTTTCGCGACGTGCTCCCGTTCGATGTCGCCGCGGACATGCGCGCCGTGCTGGCGGCTCTCTCGCCGACCGCGCTCGTGTTCAGCAAGCTCGATGTGTGGCCCACGCTCGCACGCGAAGCGTCCCGGCGCGGCACGCGGCTCGGGCTCGTCAGTGCGACGCTGGCTGTCACGTCGTCGCGCCGGTCCGGCATGGCCGCGCGGCTGCTGCGCGACGCCTATGCGCATCTCGACCGCGTTGGCGCGATCAGTACGGACGACGCCGATCGACTGATCGCGCTGGGGGTGCCGGCGCGCCGTGTCACCATCACCGGCGACACGCGCTACGATCAGGTCTGGGAGCGCGTACAGCGACTCGATCGTACGCAGCCGCTCCTCGCCCGCCTGATGGGCGACCGTCCCACGCTCGTCGCTGGATCCACCTGGCCCGCGGACGAGCGCGCGCTCCTGTCCGCGTGGTCGCGCGTGGCGTCGCAGCATCCGAGCGCCCGCCTCATCATCGCCCCCCATGAGCCGACGCCGTCGCATCTCGAGCCCATCGAGGCATGGGCGCGGGGTGCTGGCCTGCGCACCGCGCGGCTCGACGCAGCCGATGCCACCGAGGCCGACGTCGTGATCGTGGATCGGGTCGGCGTGCTGGGCGATCTCTATGCGCTCGCGACCATGGCGTTCGTGGGTGGCGGCTTTCACGCCGCGGGATTGCATTCCGTCCTCGAGCCGGCCGCGTTCGGCGTGCCCGTGCTGTTCGGGCCGCGGCACAACGCGAGTCGAGACGCCAGATTGCTGATCGACGCCGACGCGGCTGTCTCGACGCCCGACGTAGGCGCGCTCGAGCGCGTGCTGGACCGATGGGTATCGCATCGCGACGAGGCAGGCGGCGCGGGCGAGGCCGCTCGGGCCATCGTGCACGCCGGACTGGGCGCCGCGAGCCGGTCGTACGCGCTCGTGGCGGAGCTGATGCGCTAGGAGCGTCCGGCCGTCGCCACGCTCACGATCGGCGACGACGCCGACTGCGGCCGGTGCAGGAAGAAGCCCTGCACGAGATGCACCCCCAGCTCCTGCACCGCCGCGAACTCCTCGGCGCGTTCCACGCCCTCGGCGATCACCTTGGCGCCGTGATCGTTGGCGAAGCGAACCATCGTCTGCACGAGGTTCTGCTTGATGAAGTTGGTGTCGATCGCGTTGATCAGCGAGATGTCGAGCTTGATGAAGTCCGGCTCGAGATTGGCGATCGATCCCAGCCCGGCGTAGCCACTGCCGGCGTCGTCCACGGCGAACCGGTATCCCATCTCGCGGAACGCCTTGAGCCGGTCGCGGAACTTGGGGTAGTCCTTGATCGCCGTGCGCTCCGTGATCTCGATGACGACGCGCGACGGATCCTCGACCTCCTGCTCGGTGAACGCCGGGTCGGTGAAGTCGTGCGGATCCACGTTGAGGAAGAGCAGCTGGCCCGCCTGGAGCCGCGTGTTCATCCCCTCGAGCGCGCGGGCGCGGCAGAGGCGGCTCAGCTCCCAGATCAGGTCCGCTTCGGCGGCGACGTCGAACATCACCTCGGGGCTGCGCAGGGTGCGCATCTGGCCGCGCGCGAGGGCCTCGTAGCCGAAAATCTCCCGCGTCGACGCCACCACGATCGGGTGGTAGTCCACATACACGGCGCGATCGCGAAGCGTCGTCTTGAGGTCGTTCACGCGGCGCGCACGCTCCCGCTGCTCGAGCGACCGCGATGCGTTCTGCGCTTCGCGAATGCCGCGATAGATCAGCCGCTCGAGCCGGATCTTCGGGTTGTAGTAGAGGTGCGCGCGACCCACGTAGATGTCGAACAGCGCCGCGATGTCCTCGCCGTGCGCCGTCTCGATCTGGCCGCCCACGTGGCGCTGCAGCCGCGTCACCATCTCGGTGATCTCACCTTCGGTGGCGGCCGCGACGCCGCTCTGCGGCACATGGAAGAAGATGAAGTCGTCGTCGTTGGTGAAGCTCACCATCACGCGCGAGTCGCCGAGATCGTCGTCGTCCAGGAACTCGCGCACCGCGCTCGCCGTGGTTTCAAGAACAGCGTCCAGCTTTTCCCACCCATAGATTTCTTCGATCTTGGAGTACCGCACGAAGTTGAAGTAGAGCACCACCAGCTCGCCGCGCTCCTTGAAGAACTGGCGCGAGCGCTCGATCGCCACGGGCAGGGTCGGGAGCCCGGTGAGCGAGTCGTGCAGCATCTGCTCGTACTCCACGCGGTCCATCCGCTGCGACGCCTCGGCACCGAGGGCCGCGC
>JALYXJ010000416.1 GCA_030947165.1 Gemmatimonadota bacterium | reverse complement strand
GGCCAACGGGCTGCTATTCCATGGAGACGGTCTGCCGGAGTGGCGTCGTGGCCGGCTTCACCGCGGGCCGAGGCGTGGCGGCTGGGGCTGGCCGGTCGATGTCGATCCAGATCGTCGGCACCCGGATGTTATCGAGCGCGGCGGGCAGGTCGCGCAGCACTCGATCGAGCTCGGGACGCATGCGCTCGAGATAGAGCCCCGCCTCATGGAGTCCCTGCTCGATCTGCGGGCCCAGCTCGAAGTGCACGCCGTCATCCGGCCAGTCCAGCGACCGGGGCATGGCCGGCATCGGCGGCATGGGCGTCATCGGGGTCATTGGCGTCATCGGCGGCATGGGTGCAATCATTCCGCGCATCCCGCCGAAGTACATCATGGTGTTGCTGCCGCGAGGCAGGTCGCCGGCGCGCGCGACCTTCATGGTCACATCGCGGGCTTGACCATTGGAGTAGACACGGAGCGTCACGTCGCTGCCTGGCTTGAGCTGCGAGAGCTCCCGCTGCAGCCGCTGCGCTTTGGCGTTGCTCAGGTAGCGGTCGCCGGCGTCCTCGCGTGCAACCCGAAGATTCACGCCATTGATCGCCGCGATGCGGTTCCCCTCCTCGATCCCGGCGCGCGCGGCCGGCGTCGAATCGGCAACCGCCATCACCAGCACGCCGAGCGTGTCGCGGCGACTTCCGGTGCTGCCGATGCTGAAGCCCAGGGCGGGCCGGTCCTCCATCTCCGAGCGTGTGACGCGAAAGATGTCGCGGCGACGGAAGAGCGAATCGGAATCGACCGTCTTCACCTTGATCGCCTGGGTGCGGCCGTCGCGATAGACGCGCAGCTCCACCTCGTCACCGGGCTTGGCCTTGGCAAGCTCGCGCGTGAGCCGGCGGGTGAGGGAGCCGGACAGCTCCGCGTCCTCGACGTCCGCCGCGTTGGCGCGGAGGTTCACGCCGTTGATCGCGGCCAGTCGATTGCCCTCCTCGAGACCGGCCCGTTCGGCCGGACTGTTCCTCGTGATCGAGGAGATCATCAGGCCCAGCGTGTCGCGAAGGGTGCCGGTGGCCGTGGTGGAGACGCCGATGGCGGCGCGGTGCGTATCCTGGAAATCCATCTCCATACGGGCGCGGGGCGCGCGCAGAATCTGGACGTCGGGGTCCGCGTAGACCTGGGCGCCGGCCGGGAGAGCAGAGATGGCCGCGCCGGCGGCGATGGTCAGAAACTGTGTACGTCGCATGGAATCCTCGGGGGCAGTGGGTCGGTCACCAGGTCAGACACAGCCAGTCCCGGAAAGGGTTTGCCAGGCGCCAAGGCTCCGGCAGCCCGCCCTGACCCGCCGTCCCCTTGGAGGACTCGCCATATTCCATGCATGGCCACGACATCCGCTCCCCCTACCTCGCCACCCCCGGCGGGAGGCTCCCCGGACCTCGACTCGTTCGTCCATCATTGGCAGGATGAGGCCGACGCCGCCTACCTCTACCGCGTGCTGGCGGAGGCGGAGTCCGACACGAAGAAGAAGGACATCTATCGGCGGCTGGCGGAGGTCGAGGACCGTCATCTCGAGATCTGGGCCGCGCTGCTCGCCCGGAGCGGCCGCACGCCTGGCCGGCACCGCCCAACTGCGCGCACGCGCCTGCTGGCCTTCCTCGGTCGCCGATTCGGCCCCGGCTTCCTCCTGCCCATGCTGCTGGCCGAGGAGGGGCGCGAGGTGAAGGCGTACCTGGACATGCACCGCGAGACCGGCGTGGGCGTGGCCGGCCGTGACGAGGCGCTGGTGCTGGCCAAGGAATCCGCCGAGCATGCGACGACGCTCAACGGGATCGCGGGGCGGAGCGGCGAGCCATGGCACAAGACGGGGGCCGGGGGCTTCCTGCGCAACGTGGTGTACGGCTTCAACGACGGCCTCACCGCCAACTTCGGCCTCGTCGCCGGCGTGCTCGGCGCATCGGTCGCGGGAAGCGCACAGTATCACCATGTGATCGTCGCCGGTGTGGCAGGCCTCATCGCCGACGCCCTGTCGATGGGCTCGAGTGGCTACCTCGCGGCGCAGAGCGAGCGCGAAGTTTACGCGCACGAGATCGCGATGGAGCGCGACGAAGTGGCGATGATGCCGGAGATCGAGCGCGACGAGCTGGCGCTCATCTACGAAGCGAAGGGGATGGATCGGGAGTCGGCGTTCCGGATCGCCACGCAGGTGATGGCCGATCCCGAGCGGATGCTCGCCGAGCAGGTGCAGGAGGAACTGGGCATCACCGAGTCGGCGACGTCGCCGATGCGCGAGGCCTGGATCACCGGCGTCGCCACCGCCGTCGGCGCACTGATCCCGGTGCTGCCCTTCTTCATGTTCGCCGGCCGCACCGCGGCGATCGTCGCCTTCGCGATCGCGATGCTGTCGCACTGGCTGGTGGGCGCGGCACGCTCCGTGTTCACCGGACGGAGCGTGTTCCGCTCGGGGCTCGACATGTTCGTCGTGGGTCTTGGCGTGGCCGTGGTGGGCTACTATGTGGGCGAGTGGGTGGGCACGCTGCTGTGATGCACGGCGTTGCTCGCGATGCTGACGCTCGCTAGTCTTTGCTCAATGCGACTTCACATCTCTCTCTCTTCATTCGCGCTCGTGTGCGCGCTGGCGGCGCCGTCGGCCGCGCAGACGTCGGGTCCCGGCAGCATGGCGCCGGTGGGTAACCAGTACACGCCGGTCTATGGCGGAACCGCCGGCGTCGCGATCCCGATCGGTCGGATCGCCGACGATCATGGAGCGGGCTACCTGCTCGGCGGGCTCGTGGAATACGGCGTGACCGGACAGCCGTACGCGCTGCGCGGCGAACTGCTCTACCAGCGTTTCTCGCTCAAGTCGGGCCACACCGGCGACAACGTCAATCTCTTCTCGCTCGGCTCCACGATCGTGTACAAGATGCAGCCGTCGAACGCCTTCCTCGCCGGCGGCATCGCGATCTATTCGGGGAATAGCGGCTTGGGCACGCGCCCGGGATTCAATGGAGGTGCCGGCGTGGAGATCCCGCTCACCGGATTCTCTGCCACCGGCGAAGCGCGGCTGCATCTCATGCTGGCCGACGGCCGGCCGGTGATCACGCTGCCGCTGACGATTGGGGTACGGTTCTAGGTGCGAGAGCGCTTCTCGGCTTTCAGCTCCTCGGCTTTCGGCAGGCACACCGGACCAAGTCCCGTGTGCCTGTTCGCTTGCTGAGAGCCGACGAACCGAAAGCCGACGAACCGAAAGCCGACGAACGTCGTTAGTGATGCCCCGTCAGACCAGTATGTTGATCAACCGTCCCGGCACGAAGATGATGCGCTTCGGCGCGGCTGTGACGAACTTCGCGATGTTCGGATCCGCGAGCGCGGCCGCCATCGCGTCGTCCTGGGTGGCCGTCTTGGGCACCGAGATCGTGCCGCGCGTCTTTCCGCCGACCTGGACGGCCATCGTGATCCGATCCTCGACCACCAGCGCAGGATCGTAGCTCGGCCATCCGCTCTCGAACACGCTCGTCGTGCCGCCGAGCACCGTCCAGAGCTCTTCGGCGATGTGGGGCGCGAAAGGGCTCACGAGCTGCACGAGCGGGCGCACCTCCTCCACTCGCGGCGTGCGCTCGCCGGCGCGCATCGTGTTCATGTACTCCATCATCGCCGCGATGGCGGTGTTGTAGGACAGCCGCGGCGTGTCGTCGCCGACTTTCTTGATCGTCTGATGCAGCTTCCGAATCACGCCCGCATCGGGTGCGCCATCGGTGCGC
>JALYXJ010000402.1 GCA_030947165.1 Gemmatimonadota bacterium | reverse complement strand
CTTGCCGAGCGCCGTATCGAGGACGTGCGTGCTGATTGTGCTCACCTGGCTGCCCCACCGGCTCCGGGCGCCACGAGCTTCTCCAGCCGGAGCTGCGTGATCTTACGCTGCTCCTCGGCGGCTACTCCCAGCTCCGTGGCGGGGTCGTTCCCCAGTCGCGCCTCGGTGATGGCCAGCAGCTCTTCCGCACTCTTGCCGGTCGCGCAGATGATGCAGATGTAACCGAAGCGCTTCACGTACGCCGCATTCGCCCTCGCGAGCCCCGCACGAATTGCTGGCGGGACGTCTCGCACGCCCGCCTGCTCGTCGGCCGACCAGCCCTTTGCACGCTCGTCCTGCGGCGCCCCGCTCTTCGACTCGCCGATGCGCGGGTGATGAGCGAACGCCTCCAGCCAGTCGGGGGCATCGAGTGCGGTCCACACCTCGTCGGCGACGCGCAGCAGCGTGTCGCGCGACCGATACGGACGCCGATCCAGCATGGCGCTCGCCCACGCCTTGGAGCCGCAGCATGCGCGCAGCAGCTCGCCGACACGTGCACGCGGCATCGCGTCGAGCTCAGCGACATCCATCATGCTGTCACGAGCCGGCCGAAAAGTCGAAGTCTCGCCACGCCACCGTCGGGATAGATGTTGAGTCGCACATGTGTGCACGGCTGCTGCTCCACCTCGCGCACGAAACGGTGCCGTGTGTGTGGCTGCAACGGCGTGTTGGCCACGAGCTGCCGCCACTGCTGCCGGCTGGCGTCGAACGGCGCATCGCTCGGAGCGCGGATGGCACCGGCATCGCAGCACTCGAGCATTGCGGCGCCGGGTGCGTTGCCCTTGTAGTGATCAGTGTCGAGCTCCACCCGCTCGATCACGCCGCGGTGCGCGAGCCGCACGATCGTCCATTCATGACCTGGCCCGCGCCGGCGCTTGGTCTCCCAGCCGTCGCCCATGTGCGTGGAGCGCCCCGGCAGGATGAGATTCTGCCGATGGCCGTACCACATGTCGCTGCACTCCACCACGTAGCCGCCGTGCTCCATCGCCGCCAGGTCGTGGAGCTCACCGGCGGCGAGCACATCCCCCGACGCGACGACGTCGCCATGCACGCGGAGCCGCGCCACGCCGCCATCCGGATGAATGGTGAGACGCAGGTGCGTGACTCGGCGCGGCGAGCGCTCGATCGCGAACGCGTTCCGGGTATCGCCCGCAAGCGGGGTGCGTGGCAGGAGTGGCAGCCACCCGACGCTTCCGTCGGTGAAGACGGTCGCCGGCAGTGCACCCTCCACCTCGCACGCGTCGAGGCTCGCCGATTCCGGAAAGTTTCCCGTGAAGAAGCTCGTGTCGATCACCACGCCGCGCACCGCTCCCGGGGCGCCGAGCCGAATGATCGCCCAGTCCTCGCCGGGTGAGCGGCGGCGGCGCGTCTCCCAGCCGTCCATCCACTTGCCGCGCTCCGTGTACAAACCCTCGCGCCATTCCGGGGCGGCCGGCTTGAGGAGTCCCTCCTTCGGGGCGAAGAACTCGTCGTTCGCGGCGAGCACGGCGCCACCGAGGCGCTCGGAGGCGAGGTCGATCAGGTCGGTGAAGTCACGCATGCGTTCGAGCTACCGGGCTCGCGGCGAGCATGACGCCGCGTGGCGCGCGGAAGGCTCCGCCGCGATACACGATTCGGCCGCGCAGGAAGGTCTCGCTCACGACGCCATGGAGGCGGTTCCCCGCGTACGGGGTGAGCGGATGTCGATGAAAGAGCCGTTTCGGGTCCACGACGACCTCGGCGTCCGGATCCCATACCACGAGATCGGCGTCGCACCCTTCGGCAATCCGACCTTTGCGCTTGTCGAGCCCGACGAGCGTCGCCGGCGCACTACCCATCCAGCGAACCACCTTCTCGACGCTGATGCCGCGCCGCGCTGCCGCGGTCCACACCACGGGCAAGCCGAGCTGCAAAGAGGCGATTCCGCCCCACGCGGTGAAGAAGTCGCCGCCGGTCGCCTTCATCGTGGACGGAGCAGGCGAGTGGTCGGAGACGATCATGTCGAGATCCCCATCCAACAAGCCCTGCCATAGCGCATCGCGATGCGCCGGCTCCCTGATCGGTGGCGCGCACTTGAACTCGGTGGCTCTCGTCGGAACGTCCACCGCCGAGAAGGCGAGGTAGTGTGGACAGGTCTCGGCGGTCAGCGGCAGTCCGCGGGCGCGCGCGGCGCGGATCGCCTGCACCCCCTGCGCGGACGAGACGTGCACGACGTGCACGGGTATGCGACACCAGTCCATGAGCCGGACGAGCAGGTCGATTGCCGCCTTCTCCGCTTCGGGCGGGCGTGACGCGAGATATGCCGGATACCCTGTGTTCCCCGGCGTGCCGTCCTTCAAGTACGATG
>JALYXJ010000269.1 GCA_030947165.1 Gemmatimonadota bacterium | reverse complement strand
CGCGATGCCCGTTACCCGCTCCATCCCCGGTGTCGCGCTGTGCGTCGCCATCGCGATCGCGGCGATCGCGGCCGGTTCTCTCGAGCATGTCATGGCTGGCCGAGCGTGGATCGAGCCGCTCGTCCTGGCAATCCTGCTCGGCGCCGCGGTTCGCACCGCCTGGACGCCTGGGCCGCGCTGGAAGCCAGGAGTGGATTTCTCCGCCAAGCAGGTTCTCGAGGTGGCGATCGTGCTGCTCGGCATCACGCTCGACGTCCCGTTGCTGCTACGAGCCGGACCCGCGCTCGGCGCGGGGATCGTGTTGGCCGTGGCCGCCGCGCTTGCGGTTGGCTACGCGCTCGGCGTCGCGCTGGGGCTCCGCCGCAAGCTCGCGACGCTCGTGGCTGTGGGCAACGCGATCTGCGGCAACTCGGCCATCGCGGCCGTCGCGCCCGTGATCGGCGCCGAGCCGGACGACGTCGCGTCGAGCATCGCCTTCACCGCCGTGCTCGGGGTGATCGTGGTGCTCGCGCTGCCGCAGCTCAAATCGGCGCTCGCGCTGTCGGACTATCAGTACGGTGTCGTGGCTGGGCTCACCGTCTACGCTGTGCCGCAAGTGCTCGCCGCAACGCTTCCGGTCAGCGCGTTGAGCGGCCAGGTCGGAACGCTCGTGAAGCTGACGAGAGTGCTGATGCTCGGACCCATCGTGCTCGGGCTCTCGGTGTCGAGGCGCCGTCGAGGACTCGCGACGGGAGCGCGCGTCAAGCTGGGACGCCTGGTGCCGTGGTTCATCGTCGGGTTTCTGTTGTTGGCAGCGATTCGCGCCGCCGGCATCGTGCCGGCCCCGATGGTGAACATGTCGCGCACGGTGTCGGGTGCGTTGACCGTCGTGGCGATGGCGGCGCTCGGCCTCGGAGTAGATGTGCGGGTGCTCGGCCGGGTGGGCGGACGCGTGACCGCCACGGCCATGGGAGGGCTCGTCCTGCTGCTGGGCATCAGCCTCCTGCTCGTCCGTGGGCTGCACATCGGGTGAAGGCCCGCCTTCCGCCGGCTCCTGTCATATGGCGCAGCTCCTCGAGACACTCATTCCCACACACGGCCCCACGGGAGGCGCGCGGGTGGATCACGCCGAGCTGGCGGAGCAGCTGGAAGCGTTGCATCCGCACAGCTTCGGCTGGCCATGGCGTGCTGCGGACGGCGACGCGAGGAGGCTGAGGACGTGCTGCATGACGTGTACGTCAAGGTGCTCGGCGGCGAGACGCGGTTCGACGGGCGCTCCGCACTGAAGACCCGGCTCTTCGGCATCGTCCGCCGGACAGCCATCAATCAGCGTCGAACGCAACGCCTGCGTGCCCTGCTCGGCGTTCGGAATGCGCGGCGGATCGACGGACCGGAACCGCAACTCACCGTTCCACATGAGATCGTGGCGCTGGTCGCGTGGCGCCCGGCCACGGACATCCTGCTCGTCACCCCAGGGAACGAGCTGCTCCGCTCCCGCCCCACCCTTGGCACCTCGCTTCTCGGCGCGATGCCTGCCCTCGACACCAGCTCGGAAGGAGATCAGCGATGAGACGAATCACCACGTTGGTCGCGCTGCTCGCCACAACACGTGGTGTATCGCTTCATGCCCAGGGGCCGCAGGGCCAGCCGGGACTGCTGCCGGACCCGTTCGGCCGATTTCTGTTCCCGCCTGAGCTGGTGATGCAGCACCAGGAGAGATCAATCTCCAGGACTCGCAACGCGCGGCGCTCCAGGCGGCAATCCAGCAGGCGCAGTCCAAGTTCGTCGATCAGCAATGGCGGCTGAGTGCCGAGGAGGAAAAGCTCGCGCGATTACTGCAGGGCTCCACCCCGGACGAGGCGCAGGTACTGCAGCAGGTGGATCGTATCCTGGCGGCTGAACGTGAGGTGAAGCGGACGCAGATCGGGCTCCTGGTACGTATCAAGAACGCGCTGACGCCGGTGCAGCAGGCCAAGTTGGCCAAGCTCGCGGAGCTCAGCGGTCCTGGGCGGCCTTGACGCCGCGCCATTCGCCGGCGAGCATACGAGCATGAGCCGCCCCGCCAACCACCTCTGTCTCTGTCTCATGTGGCATCAGCCGCAGGGGACGGGTGGCGCGCAGCGGTAGGATCTCGACGTCCGTCACGTCGACGACCAGCGCCCCGATCCCTCCGCGGATCGGGGCGCTTGGCATTCGGGGCTTCGAGACGCGACTGGCACTGCGGAACGCCTTTCCCCATTCCCCGATTCCTGAACCATGCGCCCCCCTCCAATCGCTGTCTACCACGAGCATCCCGACTGGTTTCGCCCGCTCTTCACGGAGCTGGCGCGTCGCAACATCCCGTATGTCCGCCTCGACGCGGCGGCCCACCGCTACGATCCCTCCGAACGCAGCGTGCCGTATTCGCTCGTCGTCAATCGAGCCAGTCCGTCGGCGTACCTGCGCGGGCACGGCCAGTCCACCTTCCACACCCTGCACTGGCTCAAGCATCTCGAGCGCATCGGCGTCCCGGTGGTGAACGGGAGCCGGACGTACGGCTACGAGCTCTCCAAGGCGACGCAACTCGACGCGCTCGCCGAGCTCGGACTCCCGTATCCCCGCTCGGTGGTGATCAACGATCCGTTGCAGGCGGTTGCCGCGGCAACGGATCTCCGCTACCCGGTGCTCGTCAAGGCGAACATCGGTGGCAGCGGCGCCGGAATAACCAGGTACGAGACCGCCGCGGCGCTGGAGGGCGCGGCGGCCGCGGGGCAGGTGAGCCTCGGCGTGGACGGCGTGGCGCTCGTGCAGGAAGCCGCACCGCTGCGCGGGGGACACATCACGCGCGTGGAGACGCTCGGCGGCAAGTACCTGTATGCCATCAACGTCTTCCCGGCCGTGGGCTCGTTCGATCTCTGCCCGGCCGACGCCTGCCAGACGACGACTGGGGTGGAACTGGTGGGAGCCGCCTGCGCCGTGGACGCGGTGAAGAGCGGCTTGCGCGTGGAAGGATTCACGCCGCCGCCGGAGATCATCGCCCAGGTCGAGCGGATCTCGCGCTACACGGGGCTCGACGTCGGCGGCATCGAATATCTCGTGGATGACCGCGACGGGAAGCCCTACTACTACGACATCAACGCGCTCTCCAACTTCGTCGCCGACGCGCCCAACGTGGTCGGCTTCGATCCGTGGACGAACCTGGTGGACTATCTCGAGGCGCGGGTGGCCGGCACGCTTGCCGAGGTGGGCGCATGAGCGCCACACTCGTACCCGAGCAGGAACCCTCGCCGGCGATCGCCAGCTCGCGGCCCACGCGCATGCGGTTCGGCTATTGGCTCCCGGTGTTCGGCGGCTGGCTGCGCAACGTGGAGGACGAGCGGATGGACGCGAGCTGGGCGTACACGCGCCGGCTCGCGCAGCGCAGCGAGGAGATCGGATTCGACCTCACCCTCGTCGCCGAGCTTTTCCTCAACGACATCAAGGGGCCCGACGCGCCGGCGCTCGATGCGTGGAGCACGGCGGCGGCACTCGCCGCGGTGACGGAGCGCCTGGAGCTGATGGTGGCGGTGCGCCCGCAGTTCCATCCACCGGCGCTCCTCGCCAAGCAGGCAGCGAACATCGATCAGATCTCCAACGGCCGGTTGGCGCTGAATGTCGTGAGCGCCTGGTGGGCCGACGAGGCCCGCCGATACGGTGTGCACTTCGACCAGCACGACGACCGCTACGCGCGCACGGCCGAGTGGCTCGACGTGGTGAGCGGCGCATGGTCGGAGCCGCGGCTGACCCACAAGGGTACGTACTACAGCGTGGACGACCTGATCGTGGAGCCCAAGCCGGCGCGGCGTCCGCGTCCGACCATCTACGCCGGCGGCGAGTCGGAAGCGGCGAAGACGCTCATCGCCGCCAAGTGCGATGCGTACGTGATGCACGGTGATCCGGTGG
>JALYXJ010000264.1 GCA_030947165.1 Gemmatimonadota bacterium | reverse complement strand
GCGGCGCGTACCGGAAGCGATGGATCTCGATGCCGTCGATGATCGCGTGGCGCGGCAGAGCCGGCGCCGAGGGCGCGACCACAACGACCTGGATCCCCTCGTCCCGCAGAGCGACGGCCAGGTTGTGAGCAAAGGAGCCCACCGGGTCGCCGGCAAATCGCGGATAGGCATGCGCGATGAACAACACGCGCAGTGCCTCACTCATCGACGTGGCTCGCGACCGGACGTCCGTCGGCATCCTCGAGAGTGACACGAGGAACATGCGCGACGCCACGGGCCAGGCGGACGGTGCCGCCCGCGTCGATGCCGACGGCGCGGACGGCGCGCCTCGCGCGGCGCCACGCCACCGCCTCGCTCAGCGTCGCCATCCACGGGTCGCGATTGACGAGCGCGGCAACCAGGCTTTCGTACGCGTGCAACCCCCCGGGAAAACCGAGCGCCGTCGTGAGGTTGGGATGCCAGATGCCGACCCACATGCCGTCCACGTCGCGCGCTCGATCGGCGAGCGCGAGGGCATCGCGCACCCAGGCGGCTGGGTCCTCTTCGCCGCGGTACTTGCTGAGCGCGCGGTCCATCCAGGTGAACGGCACCTCGTCCAGCGGCAGCACGCCCCGGTCGACGTCACTCCACACGGGGAGCACATCGGCGACGCCGAGCCGGAATCCGTTGCGGTCGGCGAAGCCCGCGGTGGAGTCGAAGGCGAAGCCGGCGTCGGCCATCGCGCGGTGTGTGGTGGCGGGACGCAACCGGAGGTAATGTTGCCGCACGCCGCGCGTCGGCTGCCCGGCGAGTGCGTCGAGGCGCGCGCGCTGCTCGCCGAAGACCACCGCCGACTCATATGTGGCGAAGCTCCCGTGCAACCCGATCTCGTGCCCACCGGCGCGGATGGCGTCGAGAATGCGCCGTGTCAGCCGCGATTCCGGCGAATAGGTGAGATCACCGACGCGCGCGGTCGCGAGCGTCGGCGTTCCGCAGAGCACGAACCAGGTGGAATGCGCGGCATAGTGCGCCTCGATGTCGAGCACTTCGCGCACGCCGCGCCACACCACGTTGCGTCCGCCGCTGGCGAGCGCGGCGCCGATCACCTGCAGCACGCGCGACGCTTGCCCTTTGCGCGCGAGCTCGGCGAGGCGAAGCGCGGTGAAGGCGGGCCACCACGAGACGACGTCGAGATCATGGGTGAGCGCCGCGGCCCAGCGATGACCACCGGGCCAGGGCGTGACGAAGCAGACCGGGCGTCGGCCAGCGGCGCGGCGTACCGCGGCACCGAGCTCGCGCGCGACGAGCGAGACGACCGGTTCCCGGTCGAGCTCAGCGCTCGCCAGCTCGTTCTCGGCGGCCGGCACCCGGCCGAACCGATCCATCACCGTGGTCCTCTGTTCGGCTACCGCGCCGGCGATCTGCGTCACAAGAGTGAGCAGCGCGCGATCCATCGTCACGACGCCATTGCCGGCGACCACCAGGCCCGTGCGCGCGCGCAGCGACGGCACCTCGACGTGCGCGTTGCCCTCGACCACGCGGAGCTGTACCACGTCGTCCGCGCCGGTATACGGCAGCAGCCGCGCGAGGTCCATCAACAGGTCGAGTGCAAACCGCTCCGCTCGGCCGAGCGGCGTGGAGCTGAGGTCGAGAGCGAGCACGTGGGGGGACTCGAGAGCCAGGCGATGCGCAACGGAGAGGCGCTCGCTCGTCGGCAGTCTATGAGCGGCGTCCGCACGGAGCAAGAGCGTGTGTGTCGCGCGTCACTTGACGCTCCTCCCGCACGCGGGCACTGTTCGGGGTTCATCCTCCGACCAATACCTGATGATCCGAAAGAAGCGGTTACCGCTCCTCCACCTCGCACTGTTCGGGTGGCTGCCCAGTCCAATCAAGGTGTGGGCGTACCGCATCTTTCGCGGCTATCGCATCGGCAAGGGAGTGAAGCTGGCGTTCGGCGGCGTGATCGTCGGCAAGGATGTGGAGATCGGCGACAACGTGGAGATCGGTCTGCTCGCGATGGTGCTGGGGCGGACGATCCGGATCGGTCGCTTCTCGAGCGTTGGGACGATGAGCTACGTGTCGTGCGAACGGATCGACATCGGTGAGGACGCCCGCATCCGCGAGCAGGTGTTCGTGGGCGGACCGCAGCTGCCGGAGTCGAGCTTCACGCTGGGCAGTCGCACGATCATTCTCCAGCTCACCTCGATCAATCCCACGAAGCCCGTGGCGATCGGCGACGACACGGGGATCGGCGGGCACTGCCTGATCTTCACGCACGGGGCGTGGTTGAACGCGATGGACGGATATCCGGCGACCTACGCGCCGGTGACGATCGGGAGCAGCGTGTGGCTGCCGTGGCGGGTGTTCGTCATGCCGGGCACGACGATCGGCGACGGCAGCGTGATCGGTGCCAACTCCCTCGTACAGGGGACGATTCCGCCAGGCAGTCTCGCCGTCGGCAGCCCCGCCAAGGTGATCAAGTCTGCGCCCGATTTCCCCAAGGTGCCGACCGACGGCGAGCGGAAGGCGCTGGTGGCCGAGATCGTTTCCGAGTTCGACCGCACGATGACGTACGAAGGCGTGCAGATGGACGTGCGCGAAGACGCGCGCGTGTACACGATGAACGGGAGCGCCTGGCGGCTGTCATGGCGGCGCAAGTACGGCGTGCCGCTCACCGCGGTCCGCGGTGACACGGTGCTCAGCGAAGTCGTGCTCTCCGAAGGCGAGCGCGCCACGCTCCGCAACGGAGGTATCCACTGGCTGGATCTGGCCGGGCGCACGCGGAGCGCCGGTGGGTCGCCGCTGACTGAAGAGCTGGCGTCGTTCCTGGGGCGCTACGGGATCCGGCTGCCACGCGACCCTAGTGGCTCTGCGCCACGGATCCGGGACGTCGACGATCCGCCGCGGCTCCCACCGCAAGCGCAATAAGGCCGGGCAGCACCTCCAGCGCCGTGCGCCAGAGCCGCACGAAGATTGCCAGCACGCTCGCTTCCGCCACGCTCGCCACGCCGAACTGCTGCGCGAGCAGCACGAGTGCACCATCGGCCACGCCCAGGCCGGCGGGGGGAGCCACGGCGAGAAGGCCCAGCAGATACGAGCCGGTGTACACGGCGACGCAGCTTACGAGGCTCCGCGGTGCCTCGGGCAATATGGCGCTCGCGAGGATCCAGAAGGCGACGCCATAGGCGAGCCATGCGATGGTCGTGGAGACACCGGCGACGACGAGCGCGCGCGGCCCGACGCTCGGCATCACGATGTCGCGGCCGCTGACGCTCCGCGCGAGTCGGCCCACCCGCGGCAGGACGAATGGAGCGACCGCCAGCGCGATCGTGCCGAGAGCAACGAACCAGATTCCCTTGCCTCCCAGCTCAGGGGCACGGGCGGACGTGATTGCGAAGACCACGAGGCCGGTCAGCACGTTCACGATCGTGAGCACGACGGCCGAGCCGGTGGAGATCGAGAGTGGGACACCCTGGCGCTGCGCCATCACCCCCATTGCGCCGAGCTGCCAGAGGGAGCCCGGGACGTATCGCGCGAGGTTGGACCCAAGCCAGATGTAGGCGGCGCGGAGCGGCGACAGGCGCCCGCCCATCTCGGCGAGGACTCGACGCCAGCTCTCGATGAGGAAGGCGTACGTGAGTAGTACGAGGAGCGACGCGAGCGCCACGCGTCCCCAGCCCGGCTGGACGGAGTGCATGACCTCGCGCACCGCGTCATGCTGGCCGCGCAGGGCCCAGAGCGCGGCGGCGACGAGGGCGAGGGCGAGACCCCAGCGGAGGATCCGCAAGAGCGTGCGCGGAATCGTCGGTCGGGTGGAGGTCGGGGGGATTACTGCTGTCCGGGCTTGAGCTCGTCGAGCTGCCGCCGCATCTCGCGGATCTCGGCCCGCTGGCCGGCGATCTGCTCGCCGAGCAGCCCGGTGGCGAAGAACACGCTGCCGAGCAACAGGCAGGTCTCCACGAGCGTGAGCAAGGGCCGGTAGCCGACGCCGGCGAAGATACGGTACAGGATCGCGATGACCCCCGTGAGGAAGCCGAGCAGGAAGAGGCCCGCGCCGAGCATGCCGAACAGGAGGAGCGGCTTCTTGCCGAAGCGGAGCTCGAACCACACGGACAGCATGTCGAGCACGCCGATGGGAATGCGTGAGAGGCCAAACTTGGAGCGGCCGGCATGGCGCGGGTACAGCGGCACCGGAATCTCCGTCACGCTGAATCCCTGCGCGGCAGCGATGACGATCATGTAGCGGTGCCAATCGGGACGAACGGGGAGCGCGTCCATGATCTCGCGTCGATAGGCCTTCACCGAGTTGAGGTCCTTCACCGGGACGTCGAACAGCCTGCGACTCAGCCCGTTGTAGATGCGCGACACGAACGCCTTCTCGTACTTCCCTTCCTTGAACCCCGTGACCATGTCGGCCTGATCGTCGAGGATCGGCCGCACGAGACGCGGGATGTCCTCCGGCTTGAACTGGAGATCGGCCGGATAGAAGACGAGCACGGGTCCCCTGGAGTGGAGGTAGCCGGTGCGCAGCGCGTCGGC
>JALYXJ010000232.1 GCA_030947165.1 Gemmatimonadota bacterium | reverse complement strand
GCGCGGCGGTGTCGATGTCCAGCGGGCCGATGGTGAGCTTGTCGCCGCTGTTCGCGCCGCCGGCGCCGACCCGCCGAAGAATCGCCGCGACGCGGAGCACCAGCTCCTGCGGGCTGAACGGCTTCGTGAGATAGTCGTCGGCGCCAAGGGAGAGACCGCGAATGCGGTCCTGCTCTTCGCGCCGTGCCGTGAGCATGAGCACGGCCACCTCGCGCGTGGCGTCGCTGCCGCGAAGGTGCTCGAGCACCTCGTACCCCGACATTCCCGGCAGCATGAGGTCCAGCACGACCAGCGCCGGCCGCTCGCGACGCGCGGCGTCGAGCGCGTCAGTGCCGGAGCTGGCGGTGGACACGCGATAGCCGCTCTTGGCCAGGTGATACGCCACGAGCGCGACGATGTCCGCCTCATCGTCCACGACGAGCACCCGCTCGCCGCCACCGGTGAGCGGCGGAGGGGTGGTCACTCCCGTCCCGCCTGAAGGCGGCGGGCGATCTTGGCCACGATCATCTCGATCGCCACCGGATTGTGCCCGCCGCGCGGGACGATCACGTCGGCATACCGCTTGCTCGGCTCCACGAACTCCAGGTGCATCGGTTGTACGGTGGAGAGATATTGCTCGAGGATCTCCGCGAGCGGGCGCCCACGCTTCGCCATGTCTCGGCGGATCCAGCGAATGAGTCGCACGTCGGCGTCGGCGTCCACGAACACCTTCACGTCGCAGAGATCGCGCACCCGGGCATCGGTGAAGAGGAGAATGCCGTCGATCACCACGACGTCAGCGGGCGGGATGCGGATTGTCTCCACGCCGCGCGCGTGCAGCACGAAGTCGTACACCGGTTTGTCGATCGCCTGTCCGCCCCCGAGCTGGCCGAGCTGGTCGACGAGAAGATCCCAATCGAACGCATTCGGGTGATCCCAGTTGACCTTCTTGCGCTCCTGGAGTGGCAGGTGCCCGTGATCGAGGTAGTACGCATCCATATCGAGGAATGCGACCGACGCGTCGCCCATCGCGGCGGCCACGTTGCGCGCCACCGTACTCTTGCCCGACCCCGACCCGCCGGCGACACCGATGACGAGCGGCTTCATCGAATACAGCGGCGCGCCGGCCGGGATGGTGTCACGAGGGAAAGGTGGCCGCCTCGGACGATCGGGTGCAGTAGGGGGTCTGTCACGGTCATGTATCGGGCGGGGGGCAGGGCGCCCGAAACTCCGGCCGCCCGATGGGAATATGACCCGCTGGTGCACGCGCGCGCCAACCGACTCCGTCTCCCCGCGTGCGAGGCACGCGACTAGCTTTTTCCCATGCGGAACCAGATCACTCTCATCGCGGCGACTCTCTCTCTGGCGGCGTCGTGCGTTCAGCCCGGCACGCCGCCGGCGCCGGCCGGCAGTTCGAATGCCGCGGCGAGCGTCGCGGCTGCTAGCATGGACCTCGTCGTCGCCGCCACGACCGACGTGCACGGCCGGCTGCGCGGCTGGAACTACGAGTCCAATCGTCCAGACAGCGTGCGTGGGCTGTCGCGCGCCGCCACGATCGTGGATTCGGTGCGGCGGTCGGCACCTGGCCGGGTGATCCTGCTTGACGCCGGCGACCTCCTCCAGGGCAACTCGCTCACCTACGTGGCGGCGCGCATCGCTACCGATGCGCGGCACCCCGTGATGGCCGCGATGAACGCCATGCAGTACGACGCGGCCGCCGTGGGCAATCACGAGTTCAACTACGGACTGCCCTGCCTGGAGCGCACGCTCGCCCAGGCGAGCTTTCCCTTCCTCGCCGCCAACGCATATCGACCGGACGGCACGCACGCTTTCCGGGCGTGGGTCATGGTGGAGCGGGGCGGGGCGCGCGTCGCGATCGTCGGTGCGACCACACCGGGCTCCATGGTGTGGGATCGCGACAACCTCGCGGGACGGCTGATCATTCGCGACGTCGTTCCGTCGGTGCGCACCGCGGTGGCCGAGGCGCGCGCCGCGGGCGCGAGCGCGGTGCTGGTGACGATGCATTCCGGCCTCGACGAGCCGTCGAGCTACGACACGGTCACCACCGGCGTGCCCAGCGAGAACGTCGCGGCGCGAGTGGCGCGCGAGGTGCCGGGCATCGATCTCGTGCTGTACGGGCACTCGCACAAGGAGATGCCCGACACGCTCATCAACGGCGTCCTGCTCATGCAGCCGAAGAACTGGGCGACCAGCGTGGCCATCGCGCACATGACACTGTCGAACGACGGCGCCGGCTGGCACGTGGTACGCAAGAGCTCGCGCGTGGTGCAGGCGGTAGGTCATTCCGAGAGTCCAGCGGTGCTCGCGGCCACCGACGCCGCCCATCGCGCGACGGTCACGTGGGTCACGACGCCGATCGGGCGCACGCCCGTCGCATGGCGCGCCGACTCGGCGCGCGTGACGGACACGCCGCTCATCGACCTCATCAACGAGGTCGAGCGTCGGACTGCGGGAGCCGATCTCGCGTCGTCCGCCGCGTTCTCTCTCGACGCCACCCTCGACTCGGGTGCGATTACGCCCGGCCGCTTGCAGGCCCTCTACCCGTACGACAACACACTGCGCGCCATCCGCATCTCCGGCCGCCAGCTGCGCGACTATCTGGAGCACAGTGCGCGCTACTACCGCACCGGTCCGGCCGGAGCCGTATCGGTGGATCCGGCCGTCCCCGGCTTCAACTTCGACATCGTCTCCGGGGTCGACTACACCCTCGACGTCTCGCGTCCGTTCGGGCAGCGCGTCACGCGGCTGGAGCGCAACGGCAAGCCTGTCGCGCCGACGGACAGTTTCACGATGGCGCTGAACAACTACCGCCAGACCGGCGGCGGCGGATACGCCATGCTGAGCGGTGCGCCGGTGGTGTACGACAAGCAGCAGGAGATCCGTCAGCTCCTGATTGATGAGGTGCGGCGCCGCGGGGCGATCACGCCGGCCGACTACTTCACGCGCAACTGGCGCCTGGAGCCGGCGGAAGCAGTGGGCACGCTCTACCAGCAGTTGCGGCGCGAGAACCGCGAGGATGCACATGCCGCCGGCAACGTGCCGGTCGTCATACCGCCCCGGGGCCCTCGGCCGGCAACCCGCCTCCGCCTGCTGTCCACGAACGACGTGCACGGCGCGCTGGAGCCGCGGCCCGACAACGCCGGCGGGCGGCGGGGCGGGCTGGCGTATCTCGCCTCGGCAATCGCGGTGGCGCGCGCGGGGTGCGTGTCGCCCGCGTGCGAGACGCTGCTGGTCGACGGCGGTGACGAGATGCAGGGAACCCCGGCCTCGAACCTGGCGTTCGGCCGACCGATCGTGGACGTGTTCAACGAGATCGGCTACTCCGCCGCCGCAGTCGGCAACCACGAGTTCGACTGGGGGAAGGACACCCTTCGCGCCCGCATGCGTCAAGCGCGCTACGCCTTCCTCGGCGCCAACGTGCGTTACGCCGACGGCCGCGACGTGCCATGGATCCGCGACGATACGCTGATCATCCGCGGCGCGCTGCGGATCGGCGTGATCGGCGTGGCGACGCGACTCACGCCCACGACGACTCGCGCGTCGAACGTGGCCGATCTCGTGTTTCTCGATCCGGCACCGATCGTGGACAGCCTGGCGCGGCGCCTCCGCGCGCGTGGCGCCCAGTACGTGGTGGTGCTCGCGCACGACGGCGCCTTCTGCGATCGCGACGGCGTGACCAACTGCAAAGGGGAGATCATCGATCTCGCACGCCAGCTCACGGAGCCGATTGATGCAATCGTGAGTGGCCACACGCATTCACTGGTCAACACTGATGTGAACGGCATTCCGGTCACGCAGGCGCGGCTGACGGGTACGGCACTGGCGGTGACGGATCTCGGGCCCGACGGCACGAGCCACCGCGTGGTCGATGTGCTCACTGACTCCATCACTCCCGACCCGCGGGTCGCGGCGCGAGTCCGCGAGGCTGTCGCACGCGTCGCCTCGATCGTGGATCGCCCGGTGGCGACGATCGAGCACGACCTCAATCGAGACGGCAACCAGTATCCGCTCGGCAACCTCATCGCCGATGCGATGCGGGCAGTCGGACAGAGCGACGTGGCGGTCATGAACAACGGCGGCATCCGGACCAGGCTGCGCGCTGGCCCGGCCACGTACGGCTCGCTGTTTGAGGTGATGCCATTCGCCAACGCCCTGTACCGCTACACGGTGACGGGCAGTTCGCTTCGCGACTATCTCGAGCGGCTCGTCGCCAGGAAGCCCTCGGTGCACCTGAGTGGGGTCGTCGTCACCTACGATTCCACGGCGGCCGAGGGGGCGCGTATCTCGAGCGTCCGCCTGGCGAATGGCTCGGCGCTGGACCCCGATGGACGCTATACCATGGTGCTCAACGACTTCCTTGCCACGGGCGGCGAAGGCCTCGCGCTCGGCAAGCGGGCGCTGAAGAGCGAGGTGCTCGCCGAAGAAGATCTCGAGGCGCTCGTCGCGTATCTGCGCGCGCGCCCGCAGCCGGTGCAGGCGCCGGCCGACGCCCGCTTCGTTGCTACGGGGGCTGCGCGATGAGCGGCGGTGCCCGCATCGATCGCGATATCCTGCGTCGTCTGCCGAAGGCGGAGCTGCACTGCCATCTCGACGGGTCGCTGCGGCCCGGGACGATGCTCGAGCTGGCACGCGAGTTCGGCAAACCGATGCCGGCGGCCGATGCGGAATCGCTTCGCACCTACATGCACGTGACGGATGCGCGTCATCTGGAGGATTACCTCGAG
>JALYXJ010000197.1 GCA_030947165.1 Gemmatimonadota bacterium | reverse complement strand
GGCGGGTACCGCTATCCTCCCGGCGGCGGTGCGGGGCAGCAAGGGAACGTCCGCTTCGAGGACTTCGACATCGGGGGCCTCGGCGGGCTGGGCGACATCTTCAGCTCGATGTTCGGCGGTGGGGGCGACGCGCGGGGCACAGCAGGGGGTGCGCGTCCGCGCGGCCCACAGCGGGGTCAGGACATCGAGTCGACGCTCGAGATCCCATTCCGCACGGCCGCCCAGGGTGGGAAGGTGCCGGTGGAGCTGGACGTCACCGAGGAGTGCCCCACCTGCCACGGGAGCGGTGGCGCGCCGGGCTCCAAGATGGTCACCTGCAGCGAATGCGGCGGCCGAGGCACGATCAGCTTCGGGCAGGGCGGCTTCGCCGTCCAGCGGCCCTGTCCCGTGTGCCTGGGCCGCGGTCAGGTGCCCACCGAGCCGTGTCCGACCTGTCACGGCACGGGCGAGGTGCGCACGCGCAAGAAGGTGACGATCACCGTGCCGCCCGGCGTGGACGAAGGGACGCGCATCCGGCTCAAGGGCCAGGGCGCCCGCGGCCCGCAGGGCGGTCCCGCCGGCGACCTGCTGATCACCTTCCGCGTGAAGCCAGACCGCTTCTACCGTCGCGAAGGGCTCGACCTCATCGCGCCGGTGAAGATCAACATCGCGCAGGCGACGCTCGGGACGAAGGTGAGCGTGAAGACCCTCGACGGAAAGAAAGTGTCCGTGAAGATCCCGCCGGGCACCACGTCCGGAAAGCGCTTCCGCATTCCCAATCTCGGCATCGAGCGCGACGGCCGACGCGGGGACCTGATCGTCGAAGTGGACGTCACGGTGCCCGACAAGCTGACGAAGGAGCAGGAAGACGCAATGAAGAAGTTCGCCGAGGCGATGGAGTACAAGGCGTAGCGGGCCGGCGCCCGGCGCGCTCGCCGGAGATCACCCACCGGAGCGTTGCATTCCCCGCCGTACACAAGTACTCGGTACCATCTACCACCTACCTTCTACGGCCGGGCAAGCGAGAGAAAGGAGCGCTCTCGCGGGCGATGGATGACGCGCGCACAGGCGCGAGCCGCACATGATGGGCTGTGCACAACTTCCGCAAACTCATCGGCTGGAGCGCCGCGTGCGAGCTTGGTGCGGACGTCTACGCCCCATGTGGGAGCGTGACACGCCCCGAGTCGCGAGTGATTACCTCGCAGCTGCGTCGAGCTGCGCTTTCCATTGCTGCGAACATCGCCGAGGGCTGCGGGAAGAACTCCCGGGCCGAAACGATTCGGTACCTGGAAATTGCAGGTGGATCGGCGGCAGAGACCGAGCATCACCTGATCGTCGCCATGCGGACGCGTATTCTCGATGCGGAGGTCGCGACGCCCCTGCTCGCACGCGCGACAGCCGTCAGGCGCATGCTACGGCTGCTGGTCATCCGCTTGCCACGATGAGCGCGGCTGCGCGCCTATCGCGGTAGAAGGCAAGTGGTCGATGGTACCGGAGTACCTGGTACGGCCGGGGACCTACGCCGCCAGAATCGGCAGCTCGCGCCGGGCGCGCTCGATCACGCCGCCGCCCACCACCGTTGCGCCGTCGTACAGCACCAGCGACTGCCCCGGCGTGATCGCGCTCACCGGCTCGTCGAGCGCGATCTCGACTTCGTCGGCCTCGACGCGCACGATGGTTCCGCGCGCCGGTCGCGAGCGATGCCGGATCTGCACCTCCAGCTCCGCCCCCGCGGCCGGCGGGTCGACGAGCCAGTTGATCTCGCGCGCCACGACCCCCTTGCCGAGCAGCTCGGGTCGAGGGCCGATCACCACCGCGCGTGTGTCCGGGCGAATCTCCACGACGAACATCGCCTCGCGGAAGCCGCCGGGCAGACCGCGCCGCTGACCGACCGTGAAGCGCGCGAAGCCATCATGCTCTCCGACGACCGTCCCGTCACGGCGCACAAATGGTCCGCGCGACAGCGCTGGGGCATGGGCGCCGAGCTCGCCGGCAATGACCTTCGCGTGATCACCATCCGGCACGAAGCAGATGTCCTGGCTCTCCGGCTTCTCGGCGATCAGCTCCAGCCCCAGCTCATGCGCCACGGCGCGCGTTTCCGGCTTCGTCTGATCGCCCACGGGGAGCAGCACGCGCGAGAGCACGCCCCGCCGGATGCCCCAGAGAAAGTACGACTGATCCTTGTTCGGATCGCGGCCGCGAGAGAGCACGCCCTCGCGCACGCGAGCGTAGTGCCCGGTCGCGATCCAGCGGGCATCGATCGCGTCGGCCTTGTGAACGAGGTCACGGAACTTGGTGAACGTGTTGCAGCGGACGCAGGGAATCGGTGTGCGGCCTCGCGCATACTCCTGCACGAAGTCCTGCACCACGTCGCGGCCGAACGCGCTCTGGAGATTCAACACGTAATGCGGCACCCCGAGCTGCTCGCAGATCCGGCGCGCGTCGTTCACGCTGTCCAGCGAACAGCAGGGGCGATCGGGGAGCTCCTCACCGTGGCAGCCGAGCTTCATCGTCGCGCCCACCACGTCGTAGCCCTGGCGCACGAGCAAAGCCGCCGCGACCGACGAATCGACGCCGCCGCTCATCGCCACCAGCACGCGCTCTCGCATCGTCAGGCCGGTGTGAGCCGGCGCGCCTTCTCGACGAGCGCCGGAAAGAGCTCCGCCACCCGGTCGATGCACGCGTCGGTGGTGAGCGCGCCGAGGCTCAGCCGGATGGCCGCACTCGCGAGGTCGGGCGAGACCCCGATGGCGCTCAGCACGTGCGATGGGCTGATGCTCCCACTCTGGCAGGCCGAGCCGGCGGAGCAGGCGACACCGCGCAGGTCGAGCGCCATCAGCATCGACTCGCTGTCCACGCCCGGAACGGAGACGTTCGTGATGTGCGGCGCCCGCGGCGAGCCGCGCCCGTGGATGACCGCGTCGGGAATGCGCGCCAGGATCGCCGCCTCGAGGCGATCACGCTGCGCCTCGAGCGTGGCCCACTCGTGCTCGCGCTCCGCCACCGCCAGCTCCGCCGCCTTCGCCAGACCGACCGCCATCGCGACGTTCTCGGTGCCGGGGCGGCGGCCGCGGTCCTGAGTGCCGCCGAACATCAGCGGCTCGATCGGCGTGCCGCGGCGGATGTAGAGTGCCCCGATGCCCTTGGGCGCCCCGATCTTGTGACCCGAGATGGAGAGGACGTCGAACGCCGCGCGGCGGGCATCGATGTCCACCTTGCCGAACGCCTGAACGGCATCCGTATGAAAGACGACGCCGCGCGCCTTGGCCCGCTTCGCCAGGGCGGGTACGTCCTGGATCACCCCGATCTCGTTGTTGACCCACATCATCGAGCAGACGGCGACGGCGTCGGTCACCAGGGCGTCGAAGGAGGTGTCGTCGACGAGTCCCGTACGCTGCATGGTGAGGACACGCTCCTCGCCACCTTCGCGCGTGACCTGATGCGCCGCGGCCAGCACCGCCTTGTGCTCGATCGGCGTGGTGACGAC
>JALYXJ010000179.1 GCA_030947165.1 Gemmatimonadota bacterium | reverse complement strand
ACCTGCACGACATCCAGCCCGACGACCGATGCAATGTCGCCGATCTCGGCGTCGCTCTGCGTGGCGAACACGCCGACCTTGCGCGCGCGTCGTCCAGAGAGCGTGGCACGCGCTTCAGCGGGAGTGCGCTCACGCGGCCCACCGGCGAAGATGACGCCGAGATACGCCGCTCCAGCCGCATCGGCCAGCTCGGCGTCCACGGCGCGGGTGAGCCCGCAGATCTTCACCTCAACCATGGCGCGCGTGTCTCGTCACGCCCACCAGCTCTTCGGTGGCGGCAGCCGGGTCGGGCGATGCCGACAGCACCGATCCCACGAGCACCGCATCGGCGCCCACGCTGGCATACCGCTCCACGTCGTCGCGCGAGCGGACCCCGCTCTCCGCCACCGCGATCACGCCGGGCGGAATCTTCGGGATGACGCGCTCCGCCGTTCCCTCCTCGATCACCAGCGTCTCGAGATTGCGGTTGTTCACGCCCACCATCGATGCGCCATGGTGCAGAGCGCGCTCCAGCTCCCATTCGTCGCGCACTTCGACGAGAAGCTCGAGGCCGATCATGCGCGCATGCTCCATCAACTCCTTGAGGCGCTGCGGCGAGAGCGCCCGCACGATCAGGAGCGCCGCCGAGGAGCCGAGCAGGCGGGCCTCGACGAGCTGAATGACCGTGACGTGAAAGTCCTTCTTGAGCGCGGGGATCTTGAGCAGCGACCGCACGCTCCGGAGATCCTCGATGGAGCCGTCAAAGTGCGCCGGCTCGGTCAGCACACTGATCGCCGCGGCGCCGCCGGCGGCGTACGCTTCCGCCTGCGCCACGGCATCCAGCCCGGGCGCGATCGCGCCCTTGGACGGCGAGCGCCGCTTCACCTCGGCGATGACTTCGACCCTCCCCCCGCGTAAGGCCCTGAGCAGTGAGGGCGCAGGCGGCGCGTTGCGCGCCGCCTGGATCAGCTCGGCGGACCGCCGCAGCAGGACTTCAGCGCGCAGCTCGGCTTCGTGAACGATGGTGCCGAGGGTGCCGCCCGGAGGAGTCCAACGAGAAGATGCTTGCACTTCGGGGCTTATTCGGATATCCTATTCGGGGGCTGTTCGGGCAGCGGCACTGCTGCCCGCCCTCGAGCGGTTGCGATCGCCACCTTTCCCGCAGGAGCCGTCATGCCGCTGACCAAGCGTCAACGCGAGATTCTAAACTATCTGACGCTCTACTCGGAGCAAAACGGCTACGCGCCCAGCTTCGAGGAGATCGCGGAGAACTTCAACTACAACTCGCTCGCCACGGTGCACGAGCACCTCAGCAATCTCGAGCGCAAGGGCTTCATCAAGCGATCGTACAACGAGAGCCGCGCGATCGAGATCCTGCCGAGCGACATCATGCCCAAGGCGATCGAGCTGCCGCTGCTCGGCGCCGTGGCGGCCGGCGTGCCCATCGAGGCGATCGCCCACGCCGAGAGCATCGCGGTCCCCGACTCGTTCGTGCAGCGCGGTGGCAACCACTACGTGTTGCGCGTGCGCGGGAACTCGATGATCGAGGAGCAGATCCGCGACGGCGACTTCGTGGTGGTCAACGAGCGCCAGCGTGCCGACAACGGCGAGATGGTCATCGCCATGCTGCATGGCAACTCGGCCACCGTCAAGAAGTTCTATCGCGAGCGCGACGGGCGCATCCGGCTCCAGCCGGCCAACGAGGCCATGGCGCCCATGTACGTGCACGAGAACGACATCACCATCCAGGGAATCGTCGTCGGGGTGATGCGGCGGTATTGATCCGGGATTGATCACTGCGGCTTCAAGTCGAAAGGCGCCGAACAGGCGCCTTTCTCTTGACTGCCAGCTCGTCAGAACATGTACTCCGTACTCGGTACGGGGTACGAAGTACCAAGTACTACCCCAGGGCGTCACGAGAAGCGTCTGAAGCGGTTGGGGCTGTGAAGTATGCTTTTTTCAGGCGCTCCAACGCCCTCGCCCCTGCCCCGTCCTCGAGCCCCTTCCGCGCCGCTGAGATCGCGTCGCCGAAGTCGGTCGGCCCACCAGTCGCCACATAGAGCGCGGCTGCCGCGTTCAGCACCACCGCCGCCGAAGCCGTCGCTGGCGCGCGGTTCTCCATCACCGCCAACACGGCGCCCGCGTTTGCCGCCGGCGGGCCGCCGCCGAGCTCGTCAGCCCTGCCTGCTGGAAATCCATGACGCGACGGGTCGATCGTCCACTGCCGAGCCGTGCCTTCCCGGATCTCCACGACGTGCGTGGTGCCGAGTGGGGATACCTCGTCCATGCCCGGCTCGCCGTGCACGACGAGCGCGTGCACGGTGCCAAGGGCGCGCAGGGCGCCGGCGATGAGGGGGACGCGCCGCGCGTCAGCCACGCCGACGACTTGACGCCCTGCTCCGGCTGGATTCGCCAGTGGACCCACGATGTTCATGACTGTCTGGATCGCCAGCTCGCGCCGCACCGGGCCGACGTGCCGCATGGCGGGATGCATCAGCGGGGCGAACATGAAGACGATCCCCGCCTCGCGCAGGGCGCGTTCCATGACATCGACGGCGACGTCGATCGGGACGCCGAGCGCCTCGAGCACATCGGCGCTGCCGCACTGCGACGTGAAGGAGCGGTTGCCGTGCTTGGCGATGCGGACGCCTAATCCGGCGGCGAGCAGCGCAGCCGCGGTGGAGATGTTGAAGGTGCTCACGGCGCCGCCGCCGGTACCGCAGGTGTCCACGAGGTCTTCGGGATTGTCCGCCGGCAGCCGGACCATGGCCCCGCGCAATGCGTCCGCTGCGCCGGCGACCTCCTCGGCCGTCTCGCCCTTCACGCGCAGCCCGACGAGCAGAGCCGCCACCTGCGCCGACGTCGCCTCGCCGTTCATCACCGAGCCAAACGCCGCGCGCGACTCCGCCTCGGTAAGGGACCCGCCGGACGCCAGCTGTCGAATGGCCAGTTGCAGCGGAGGAACCGGGCTAGCCGACACTGAGCGTCTCGAGCATGCGCTCGGGCAAGCGGGACTGCGTGGCGACCAGGCCGATCACGAGCGCCAGCAACCGAACGCGCTCGATGTCTTCCTCCACGAAGATGCCGTGCATGGCGCGGTTGGTGAGGTTCACCACCCCGATCAGCTGATCGTGGTACACGAGGGGGAAGCTGATGAAGGAGCCCGTGGTGAAATGCTCGTCGCGCAGCAGGGGGTGGCTCTTCGCCTCGTCGACGTCCTGTACGAGCAACGGCTGCCGCGTCATCGCCACCTTGCCCGCCACCCCTTCGCCCATGCGAATGCGGTGTCCGGGTGGAACGTTCGGCGCGATACCGCGCGCGGCGGCGAGATAGAGCGTGCCTTCGTCGGGCACGCACAGCAGCAGCGAACAGCGTTGCGCGCCCATGTCGTCGCCGCACAGGGTGAGCAGGCCGTTCACCATCTCGCGCGGATCGTCGGTCGTCGCGTCGAGCGTGAGCACGCGATCGATCAGGTAGAGCGTGCGCGTCTTCTGGCGGAGCGCCTCGCTCCGGCGGTGCAGCTCCACGTGCGCCTTGTCCAGCTGATCCACGGCTGCGGTGACTTGTTGCTCCACCGCGTCGGCCCGGCGGCCGGCGCGCCGTGCATCCTCGAGCGCCTTGGCGGCCTCCCGCTCGAGCGCGAGCAGCCGCTCCGGCTCCCCCACGGAGTGCGAGCCCGACGCCTTCAGGAGCTTCTGCTCCAGCGTGCCGAGCTTTCGTTCGTATTCGGCATGTACCCGGTGGGTGACGTCCTCGAGGGTACGGACCGCCTCCTCGCGTGCTTCGCGCTCGAGGAAGCGTGCGAACGCGAGGTCGAATAGCGCGGCGGAGGGCGCCAGTCGCTCGGAGGAGCGCGCCCCGAAGAACTTGCGCGTCTCGTACAGGACGATGACCGCCGAGAGCTGCCCGTCGAAGCGGAGGCCGCGAAGCGAGAGCCACCCGATGTCGGTGAAGCGGGCAAAGGAGAACAGCGCCGCGAACTCGTCGGACTGGTCGCCGAACTCCACGAACGTTCCGCCGGCCGCGACGGCGATTCGCTCACGGGTCGGGAGATGGTCGAAGGTCGTCTCCAGCTTCTCGCAGATCACCCGCTCGCCTGAAGGGGTGAGGCGGTCGACCAACATCGACCGGCGCGCGTCGAAGCGCACCAGCGCGAGCTTGGCGAAGCGGTCCACCTCGGTGAGGGCGTCGGACAGCGCCAGCAGCGCCGAGTCGAGATCGGGCGCGACGCTGAGCGCGTGGGCGAGCGTGGCGAGCGTACGAGGGGGCATCCGGCCGGAAAAAGAGCAGCGCGCGACGGCGCGCGGCGAGCGGGAAAGGTGCCCGCCGCGCCGTGACAACGGAAGTGACTGCACACAAGACGGATGACGTGGTAAATCGGATACTTTCGCGCCCCGGAATTGCTTGACACTCCCCCTGCGTCGGGTAGTTTTTACCGTCGATGCCGACTCGCATGCTGCAGCTCGTGTTGCACTACGATGGCACGGGCTTCAGCGGATGGCAGCGGCAACCGGACCGGCGAACCGTGCAGGGGGTGCTCGAGACAGCACTGGAGCGACTCTGTAGCGGCCCCACCGCCGCGCTCGGCTCGGGCCGCACCGCTGCGGGGGTG
This sequence comes from Gemmatimonadota bacterium, assembly GCA_030947165.1. Next base: position 8 of record JALYXJ010000179.1, on the reverse strand, counting down.
CATGCCCG
>JALYXJ010000164.1 GCA_030947165.1 Gemmatimonadota bacterium | reverse complement strand
CGTCGAGGGGGTCGTGCGGCAGGAGCGCAGGCTTCAGCCGCACCTCGAGATCCGCGATGCGGGCCTCGAGCTGCTCCACTTCGCGAGCCGCTTCGGCCGACATCTCGGGGTCGTCAACGAGAACGAGCTCGCGGGCTTCCGCGAGCTCGTTCTCTGCCTTCTCGAGTTCGGCCGCCAGCTCGACGACCGGCTGGAGGCGCCGGTGCTCCCGTCCCAGTTCGGCCGCCTTCGGCGCATCGCCGAAGGTGTCCGGGTTGGAGAGCAGCCGCTCGACCTCCGCCGCCCGCGCGAGGGTATCGCGCAGCAGGTCGCGGAGGCTCAGAGGGTCAGCTCTCCTTCGTGGTCTCGGGCTTGGTCTGGTACTTCTGGCGGAACCGCTCCACGCGGCCGGCCGTATCGACCAAACGCTGCTTGCCCGTATAGAACGGGTGGCAGTCGGCGCAGACGTCGGTGTGGATCTCGGCGATCGTCGAGCGCGTCTCGAAGGTGTTGCCGCACGCGCACTTCACGGTGGCCGTGGCGTATTCTGGATGGATATCGGTCTTCATTGGGAGCCCTGCCTGGCAATTAAGAGCAAATTCGGAAACAGCTAATAAATGTAGCGACCCCAAGGCGTAAAGGACAAGCCGACAACGGCTTGCTCGTTTGACACAGTACCGGAGGCCGCATACGTTAGCCCTAATGTCTAAGTATGGTTCCCATCGGGATTGAGATGATCTCCCAGACCGCCGATTTCCTCGCCACCATCCCGCTCTTCAGCGGGCTCCAGCGTGACGAGCTGCAACGGTTCGCCGACCTCACGCGCGAACGCTCCTACCCCAAGGGCAGCGTCATCCTCTTCCAGGACGACCCCGGGGATTCGCTCTTCGTGCTCCGCTCCGGCCGAGTGAAGGTCGTGCTCATCGGCGAGGACGGACGCGAGGTCATCCTCGGCGTGCTCGAGCCCGGCGCACACTTTGGCGAGCTCGCCCTGATCGACGACCAGCCCCGATCGGCCCACGTGATCGCGATGGAAGACGCGAATCTCCTCATCCTGCGGCGGGAGGATTTTCGTCGGCGGGTCGAGGCGAACCCGAGTGTCGCATGGGCGCTGCTGACCGAGCTCTCGCGACGGCTGCGCCGAGCGGATGTGAAGATCGGCGGACTCGTGCTGCTCGACGTCCCTGGCCGCATCGCGCGATTGCTGCTCGACCTTGCCGACGAGACCGGCAACGAGACGATCGAGAAGCCGCTGACTCATCAGACGATTGCGCAGATGATCGGCGCCAGCCGCGAGACGGTCTCGCGAGCCATGAAGGAGTTCCAGGACTCCGGGCTCATCACGGTGGAGCGGCGAAAGATCGCCGTCGGAAACCGCGAGGCATTGGAGAAACGGTCGCAGGTTCGGATGTGACGGTGGTCACGGCGGCCCTGTGACGACTTCGGTGGCATGCCGCCGCGACTTTATGGCATACTGAACTGTGTGCGCCCCTCCCGCCGGTAGATGAGCCTCACCCTTCGTTTCTGGGGCACCCGCGGCTCGATACCGAGCCCCGGGCTCGCGACTGCACGGTACGGTGGCAACACTCCCTGTGTCGAGTTGAGGACGAGCGAGGGGCGGCTCGTGATCCTCGATGCGGGCACCGGCATCCGCGAGCTGGGACGGTCGCTGATGTCCCGCGCGAATGGACACGCCGTGGCGGGCGACATCTTCCTGACGCACGCCCACTGGGACCACATCCAGGGCATCCCCTTCTTCGCCCCGCTCTTCCATCGCGGCAATCATTTCACGATCTGGGGCTCCAAGTCCCTCCAGACGAGCATCGACCGTGTGGTGCGCGACCAGATGTCCCCCGTCGTGTTCCCGGTGTCGTTCGAGGAGCTCCAGGCGCGGATCGATTTTCAGGAGCTCGCCGAAGAAAGCCGTGAGGGCACGGGCTACGTCGTGGCCTCGATGGCGGTCCGGCACCCAGGCGGCGCACTGGGGTATCGGTTCACCGACGGTAACGGCTCGGGCGGTGGGCTCGTCTATGTCTCGGACAATGAGCTCAACCCGACCGCCCGCTACGATCAGGCCCCCGGATGGCGGGAGCGGCTCGTGGCCTTCGCGCGCGGCGCGGCCGTCCTGGTGCACGACACGATGTATACGTCCGACGAGTATCCGGGGTTCGTTGGCTGGGGGCACTCGACGTACGAGGACGCCGTCGAGCTGGCCCTCGAGGCGAAGGTGAAGCGGCTCGTACTCTTCCACCATCACCCCGAGCGCACGGACGATGCAGTGGATCGCTGCGTCGAACGTTGTCGCGCGCTCGTGGAGGCGCGGGGCGGAGGGCTGGAAGTGATCGCCGCTGCGGAAGGCATGACGTTGACGGTGTGACACCAGGACACCCGGCCGTATTCGGCTGGTGGTCGATCGATAGAGCAGGTCATCGCACGAGTCTCGGAGGAGACCATGAACCGCTTCATCCGCTTCGCCTCGACGGCTGTCGCCGTCGCCGGGATCGTCGCCCCGGCGGCCTCGGCGCTCGCGCAGAAGGACGGCAAACCCACGGTCGCGATCATGTTCTTCAACAACAACGCGTACGGCGCCGGCGCGCGCGACTACGACGGCTTGAGCAAGGGGATCGCCGACTTCCTCATCACGGAGATGGCGGTCAACCCGAGCATCCGCGTCGTCGAGCGCGATCAGGTGCAGAAGCTGATCGACGAGCAGAAGCTCGTTGTCAACGGGATCGTCGATCGCGAGTCCGCGGTCCGCGTCGGCAAGCTGCTCGGCGCGCAGCACATGATCTTCGGCGGCTTCATGGCCGATCCGAAGGGCAACGTACGCATCGACGCGCGCGCGGTGGACGTGGGCACGAGCGCGATCGAGTACACCGAGCGCGTGCAGGACAAGGCGGACAACATCATGACGCTCATCGGGGCACTGGCAGCGAAGATGAACAAGGGGATGCTGCTCCCCGCCATGCCCGCACGGACCGGCGACGTTGGTGCCCCGGCCGCGGCACCCGCCGGCGCGCAATTGGCCGGCGCTCCTGCGGCGCCGACCAAGTTGCCGATGCGCTACGCAGTGATGTATGGGAAGGCCCTGGACCTCGCGGATCGCGGCGACAAGACGCGCGCCGTCGAGCTGTTCAGCGCGGTATTGAAGGAGTTCCCGGACTTCACGCCGGCGCAGTCGGCCAAGTCCAAGCTCGCGCCGGGAGCGTAGCGCACACGCTGATTGTGATCTGACCCGCCGCCGTCCGCAGCTGGACGCCGGCGGGTTCGTCGTCTCGATGCTCGGACTACCCAGTCATGAAGCCTCTGCTCCTCACCGCACTTGGCCGCACGATCTCCACGGCGCCCCTCGGACGCCGCGGCGACGACGTCGAAGTGCGCCGTATTCCGGCGCTGCCCACGAAGAGCGCGATCGACGCCGATCGCCCCACCGTGATCGCGCTGGATCGGGCCCTGCTCGCCAGCGCCGGTGACGACGTCGAGCGGCTGCGCGACCTCGCCAGCGTGGCAGCGTTGGTCGCGATGGGAGAGCCGGGCGAGCAGGAGCCGCCCGACGACTTTCCGCACGACCTGATCACCAGCTTCGTGGCAGGCGATGCCGCCGTCGGCACCGTCATCGCTAGCCTGCGCGGCGCCTTTCGCCACGCCGCCGCGCTCGTCGCCGCCCGCCATGCGCAGGCCGAGGCGACGGAGCGCGGACGGGAGCTGGCCGAGCTGACGGCCATCGGCGTCGCGCTCACGACCGAGCGCGATCTCAACGCCCTGCTGGAGCTGATCCTCACCCAGGCGCGCCGCGTCACCGGGAGCGACGCCGGCTCGCTGTACCTCGTGGAGCGCGACGACGTGGGTGCACCGACGCACCTGCGATTCGCCATGGCGCAGAACCACACGCTGCCGGGCATCCCATTCTCGACCTTCACCGTCCCGATCGATCACAGCAGCCTGGCGGGGTACGTCGCCGCCACGGGCGAGCCACTCGTCATCGGCGACGTCTACCTGCTGCCGGACGACGTGAGCTACCGGCAGAATCGAAGCTTCGACGACGCGTTCGGGTATCGCACCAAGTCGATGCTCGTGCTGCCGATGAAGTCGCACCGTGACGAGATCGTCGGCGTGCTGCAGCTCATCAACCGCAAGCGCGCCGCCGACATGCGGCTGATGTCGGACGAGGTCGTGGACCGCGAGGTGCACACCTACGACCAGCGGTGCGTCGAGGTGACGACGGCGCTCGCGTCGCAGGCCGCGGTCGCGATCGAGAATGGACGGCTGTACGAGGACATCGAGCGGCTGTTCGAGGGATTCGTCACCGCGGCCGTCACCGCGATCGAGTCGCGCGACCCGACGACCTCGGGTCATTCCGGGCGCGTCGCCACGCTCACGGTCGGCCTCGCGGAAGTCGTGGACCGGAGCAACGACGGTCCCTACCGCCACGTCAGCTTCACACGGGCGCAGCTCCGCGAGCTGCGCTACGCCGGGCTGCTGCACGACTTCGGCAAGGTCGGCGTGCGCGAGCAGGTGCTGGTGAAGGAGAAGAAACTCTACCCGCAGGACCTCGACCTCATCCGGCACCGCTTCGCGTACCTGCTCCAGCGGGCCGATCTCGAGTTCGAGCGGACGCGCGCCGATTTCGTGCTGGCGCGCGGACAGGACGGGTACGACGCGATGGTCCGCAAGCTCGACGCCGAGCGCCGCATCCGCCGCGACGAGCTGAATTGCTTCCTCGAGGCGATCGTGCGCGCCAACGAGCCGACCGTCCTTCCCGAGGGCAGCTTCGACGCGCTGCACCAGATCCGCGATCGCACCTTCGTGGACTTCGAGGGGCGCATGCGTCCACTCCTCGAGGATGACGAGCTCCAGTACCTGATGATCCGGAAGGGCAACCTGGACGATGCCGAGCGCCGCGAGATCGAGTCGCACGTGACGCATACCTTTCGCTTCCTCGAGCAGATCCCGTGGACGCGCGAGCTGCGCGCCATCCCGCAGATCGCCTATGGTCACCACGAGAAGCTCAATGGACAGGGTTACCCGAACGCGCTGGACGGCTCGGCGATTCCCGTGCAGACCCGCATGATGACCATCGCCGACATCTACGACGCGCTCACCGCCACCGATCGCCCCTACAAGCGTGCGGTGTCCACCGATCAGGCGCTCGACATCCTGCACATGGAGGCGAAGGACGGGATGCTCGATGCCGTGCTGCTCGAGGCGTTTGTCCAGGCGCGCGTGTTCGAGCAGGTGAAGCCGGGCATCGCGGGAGACTGAGCGCGGCTCCTACCCGCGGTGCGCCGGCCCATAGCCGCCGCCCCCGGGGGTCTCGATCGTCACCACGTCGCCCGGCGAGAGGGTCACGCGGCACTTCGCTGGCAGCGGCGCGCCGTTCAACAGATTTCGTCCAACCGCGCCCGGCTCGCCCCCGTGCACGCCGCGCGGCGCATGCCGCCGACGCTCGGTGAGCAGCGTGACGGTGCACGGCGCCGTGGCGCGATACGCGCGCACCACCCCCTCTCCGCCAGTGTTCATGCCTGCGCCACCGGAGCCAGCCCGCAGCGCATACCGGTCCACGCGCAGGGGTGTGGAGCGCTCGAGCGACTCCACCGGCGTGTTCAACGTGTTGCTCATCCCCACGTGCACGCCCGAGGGCCCCGCGCCTCGCGCGCTCGCGCCCTGCCCTCCGCCAACCGTCTCGTAGAAGGTCCAGCCGGCGCCCCCGAAGGTGACGTTGTTCATCGTCCCCTGCCCCTGCGCGGCGACCTCGACCCCCGCGTCGCCGAGCGCGGCGAAAATCGTGTCGGCCACGCGTTGCGACATCTCCACATTGCCGGCCGCGACGGCCGCCGGCCAGGAGGCATTGATCGCGCTTCGCTCGGGAAGCACGAGCGTGAGCGCCCGCGCGATCCCGTCGTTGGTGGGCACGTCATCGTCGAGCAGCGTGCGCAGCGCGAAGACCGCCGCCGCCCGCGTCACCGCGGCGGGACAGTTGACGTTGCCCGCCACCTGCGGCGCGCTGCCGGTGAAGTCGAGCACCAGCGCGCCGTCCCGCACCTCGAGCGCGAGCTGGATCGGGATGTCGGCGTCGCTGACGCCATCGCCCTCGAGGCAGTCGCTCGCTCGGCCGCGCCGCCCCTCCATCTGCGCCAACCGCGCCCGCACGCGCCGCTCGGCATAGTCCAGCAGGGCATCACACGTCGCGTCGAGCTTCGCGGCGCCGAGTCGAGCCGCGAGCGTACGCCAACCAGCCGCGCCGGCCGCGCATGCCGCGAGCTGCGCGCCGAGATCGCCCCGGCGCTCCGCCGGCGTGCGCACGTTCGCCAACAGCAGTGCGAGGATGTCCTCGTCCAGCGCGCCGCGGCGTACGAGGCGGACCGGCGGAATGATGAGGCCCTCCTGCACGAGCTCCGTGGCGCCCTGAGGCATGCTGCCCGGGCTCATGCCGCCGACGTCGGCGTGATGGGCCCGAACGGCCGTGAACCCGCCGATCCCGCCATGTAGCTCCGCGACCTCCACCAGCGTGAGGTCGGGCAGATGAGATCCGCCGTGATACGGATCGTTCAGCAGAAAGACGTCACCCGGCTTGGGATCGCGCGCCCGCACCGCGGCCACGGCGTCGGGCATCGCGCCGAGATGCACCGGGATGTGCGCCGCCTGCGCAATCATGCGTCCCTGCGCATCGAAGAGCGCGGCCGACGCGTCGCGCCGCTCGCGAATGTTGGGCGACAGTGCGCTGCGCACCAGCACCGCGCCCATCTCCTCCGCGATCATCGCCACGGCGTGGGCGAGCACGGAGAGCTCGAGTGGGTCGATACCCGACGAGCGCTCACTCATCGGTCGTCTCCCGCTCGAGCAACCAGCCACCGGTGGCGTGCGACACACCCACCCAGCCGTCCGCGATGCGGAGCGTGGCGCCCGGCAGGGCCACTACCGCCGCGCCACGCACGCGCGCATCGACGCTGCCCCCGTCGTCCACCATGTGCGTCGCGTGCCATCGGGACCTGCCACCACGCGCGAAGCGCACGCGGTGAGATGGGCCGCTCGCCACATGTCGGAGCCCGATCATCTCGACCGGCGCATCGAGCGTGAAGCCGTTGCGGCTGGCGTGCAGCGCGGAGAAGCGTCGTACCACGGACGCTCCGTCGTCGCCCACGTGCGTGGGCACATCCAGCTCGTGTCCCTGACCGACGTAGCGCACGCGCGCCACCCACGATCGGGCCCACTGCCCGCCCTCGGCGACGCCGAACGCCGCCCGGTCGAGCGCCTGTGCCAGCGTGGGCCGGTCGAGGGCGTCGGTGCGCGCGAGCACGCTGATCATCCGCTCGCGCCGCTCGGGGGTGATCGCGAGCCCCAGGGCGCTGAGCACGCCGGCATGCGGCGGGACGAAGATGCGGCGCATTCCCAGCTGGTCGGCGAGTCCGCAGCAGTGCAGCGGACCGCCGCCGCCGAATGGCACGAGCACGCAGTCGCGAGGATCCACGCCACGCTCCACGCTCACGCGGCGCAGCGCGCGCGCCACGGACGCGTCGGCGATGTCGACCATCGCTCGCGCCACACGCTCGGGCGCGGCGCCGAGCTGCTCGGCGAGCGACCCAATCGCGTGGTGCGCCGCCGACGCGTCCAGCGTGACCCCACCGCTCAGCCCGGCCGCGGTGATGTGTCCGAGCACGACGTGCGCATCGGTGACCGTCGGC
>JALYXJ010000143.1 GCA_030947165.1 Gemmatimonadota bacterium | reverse complement strand
GCGTCGGGCCGAGCGGCGGCGGGCGGGAGGCGAGCGGACGATCGGCGCGGAGCGCGAGCTCGTACGCGTGCTCCTGCATCGTCCCGCCTACTTCGAGCAGGTCATCGAGCGGCTGGGCGCGGAGAGCTTCCGCGATCCCGAAATGCGGCGAATATTTGCCGCGATGCTGACCCACGGGCCCGACGCCGGCTTCGACGTTCTCGCCGAGTCGCTCGACGGCGATGCGATCGTCGCGATGCAGGAGCTGCTGGAGGAGACCGGCGGCCTGGAGCACACCGACGAAGCGATCGCTGGGAGCCTGGCCGCCATGCACGAACGCGATCTCGTGGGTCGCATGGTGGAGATCGACGCGCTCATGCCGCTGGCGTCGAGCGGCGAGAAGGACGCCCTGACGCGCGAGAAAGTCCAGCTACGCGACGAGCTGGCCTCGCTCGGCGGGCGGCACTGGAAGCAGTTCAAGTAATATCGCGCGACCGGGGTTATCATCCGAGCAGGCGCTGGCCACCGCGGCCGCGATGTCCGCCCACTCGAGCGATGCATATGCATTCTGACGTACAGGCTCTGCTCGCCGTTCAGCAGGATGATCTGCAGATCTACGCGCTCGAGGAGCGACTGGCGTCGCTCGCGCCCAGGCTCGCCGCGCTGGAGAAGGAGCGCGGCAAGGTCGCCGGCGCCATCGACCGGGCGCGCAAGGCGATCGAAGCCGAGGAGTCGCGGCATCGGGAGGCCCGCGGCCGTGTCGACACGCACCGGCAGCTCGTCGAGCGCAGCCAGCGCCAATACGAAACCGTGACCAGCCCGCGTGAGGCGAACGCCGCCATGACGCAGCTCGAGCAGACGAAGCGGATGGCCGACGAGAGCGCCCGGGACGCCGACCAGGTGCAGGGCCGCATCAACGAGATGCGCCACCAGGTGTCCGACCTCGAGCGGCAGCTCGCCGACCTGGAGACGCGTCAGGCCGAGGCGCGCGGCAATCTCGACGCCGATCGCGTGACGATCGAGAGCGAGCTCTCCACCGCGCATAGCAAGCGCGCCGAGTCGGCCCGCGCGGTCCCGCGCCCCATGCTCGCGAAGTACGACAAGGTCCGTGGGCGCCGCCGCGCCGAGACGGTGTTTCCGCTCCGCGGACCCTCGTGCAGCGCGTGCGACACCGCCATCCCGACACAGCGGCGCGCGGCGATGGCCGCGTCCGGCTCGCTGGAGATGTGCGAGGGATGCGGCGCGTTGCTGTACGCGGGCGAATGACCCCACCTCGCTGTTGAACCACGGCGCTCACGGGATAGCTTGAGAGCATGACCGGTCCCGCGCTCGCCGCCCCCCCCAGACCCCGCACGCGCTGGATCCTGCCGGACCCTCCGGATCCGACCGAAGTGCGCGCCCTGTGCGACGAGCTGTTGCTGCCGGAGCCGGTCTGCCGCCTGCTGGCGGCACGAGGTCATTCCCCCGCTGACACGGCCAAGCGGTACCTCCGTCCGCGGCTGGAGCAACTGCTGCCACCCGAGCAGCTCCTCGACCTCGACCGGGCGGTGGACCGGCTGGTGCGGGCCATTCGCGGCGGCGAGACCATCCTCGTGCACGGCGATTACGACGTGGACGGCATCTCGTCCACCACCTTGCTCACCCGGGCACTGCGCACCCTCGGCGGTACCGTCGTCCCGTTCATCCCGCGGCGTCTCGCCGACGGCTACGATCTCACCGATGCCGGAGTTCGCGCCGCCCAGGCGGCGGGCGCCACCGTCGTCGTCACCTGCGATTGTGGCACGAGTGCCGTCACCCCAGTGGCGGCGCTTCAGAGCGCGGGAATCGACGTCATCATCAGCGACCACCACCTGCCCGGTGGCGATCTGCCGAACGCCTTTGCCGTGCTCAACCCCAAGCGACCGGGCTGCACGTCGGAGGACAAGGATCTCGCGGCCGTCGGCGTGGCGTTCAAGCTCGCGCTCGCGGTCACCCGCGCGATGGGCGGCAACGAGAACGTGGTGTATGGCATGCTGGACCTCGTGGCGCTCGCCACGATCGCCGACATCGCGCCCCTGCGCGGCGAGAACCGCGTGTTCGCCCGATACGGCCTCCGGATGCTTGCCGAGACGAAGAACATCGGCCTGCGAGCGCTGATTCGCGCCGCCGGGCTGGACAACCGCTCGCTCACCGCGGGGCGGGTGGGCTACATCCTCGCGCCGCGACTGAATGCGGTCGGGAGACTGGGCCACGCCCTGCGGGGTGTCGAGCTGCTGCTGTCCACCAACGAGCACGAGGCGAATGCCATCGCACGCGAGCTCGAGGAGCTCAACGCGCGGCGGCAGGAGATCGACCGCGCCGTGCTGGAGGAGGCGCGCAAACGCGTTCTCCAGCTCGACCTCGAGGAGACCTACGGCATCGTCCTCGCCGAGGAAGGTTGGCATCCCGGCGTGATTGGCATCGTGGCCTCGCGTCTGGTGGAGGAATTCGGCCGGCCCACGATTCTCATCGGGCTGGACGGCGAGCATGGCAAGGGATCGGGGAGGTCGATCTCGCGCTTCGATCTGCATTCGGGGATACAGCGGTGCAGCCACCTGCTCGAGCGGTTCGGCGGACATCGGAGCGCAGCGGGCGTGACGATCACGCGCGACCGCGTCGACGAGTTCGCGCGCTGCTTCAATGCCTCGGCGCGCTCGGTGCTCACGCCGGGCGACCTGGTGCCCGAGCTGCGTGTGGACATGGAAGTGTCACTCGCGGATCTCACGCCAGGGTTCGAGGCGCTGCTCCACCACCTGGAGCCGTGCGGCATGGGCAATCCCGCTCCCATGCTCATGACGCGCGGCGTGCGTCTCGCCTCGCCGCCGCGGATCGTGGGGCAGGGGGGCCTCAAGTTGCGGCTCGCGACCGAGTCCGGTCCCCCACTCGAAGCCATCGGCTGGTCGCTGGGCGCGCGCATCGGTGAGCTCGACATGAGCCGGCCGTTCGACATCGCCTATCGGCTGGAGCGCGAGGAGTATCAGGGCGTGTCGCGACTGCAGGCCAAGCTGGCGGACTTCCGCTCGTAAGCGATCGATGCGGATCGTGGCGGGGCGGTGGCGCGGACGCCGGATCGTCGCGCCCTCCGGTGACGACGTGCGCCCGACGGCCGATCGCGTCCGCGAAGCATGGATGAGCATCGTACATCCCTGGCTTGCCGAGGCCCGGGTGCTGGACCTGTTCGCCGGCTCCGGAGCGCTCGGCATCGAGGCGGTGTCGCGAGGGGCGGCGCATGCCGACCTCGTGGAGATCGCGCCCCAGAGTCTGAAAGCGATCGGCGCCAACCTCGCCGCCGTCGACGCCGGCGCGCTCGTGCAGGTCCACCGCGCCGACGCGCTGCGCTTCATCGAGACCCTCGAACCTCACAGCTACGACGTCGCGTTCGCCGATCCGCCCTACGACCTCGGCCTCGCCGCCAGGGTCGCCGAGCGGTGGCTGGCCGTGCCGTTCGCCGACGTGTTGGGGGTGGAGCACCGCGCCTTCGAGGCGATGCCGGCGGGCGGGAAGAAGAGAAAATACGGCGGCACGGCGGTGACGTTTTACAAGCTCGACTGACTGGGCGCGCCGAATGCAGGAGCGCGCATTAGAGCATTTCGCGGCCTACACGGTACCCCACGGTACGAGGTACGAAGTATTGTCTACCGCCGATTCGGCGGATACCACGGGAGTGATTCGGCGCCGAATAGCGGGTAGATCGTATCTCGTACCTCGTACCGAGTCCTCTGTACGGCCACGTGGAATCATCGCGGCTGTATTGAGATCGGGAACCGCGGCGACCTACCGCCTCACCGCCTCACTGCCTCACTGCCAGACCGCCTTCCCATTACCTTCCCCCCGTGCCGAACTCGAGAGTCGCCATCTACGCCGGGAGCTTCGACCCCATCACGCGGGGTCACGAAGACCTGATGCATCGCAGCCTGGAGTACGTCGACCGGCTCGTCGTGGCGGTCGCGATCAACTCCACCAAGACGCCGCTGTTCACGATCGACGAACGCGTCGCGCTCATTCGCACAGCCGTGGGTGACGAACCGCGCATCGAGGTGCACGGCTTCGGCGGCCTGTTGGTGGACTTCGCGCGCGAGGTGGGCGCGTCGCTGCTCATCCGCGGACTGCGCGCCGTGAGCGACTTCGAGTACGAATACCAGATGGCATTGATGAACCGCCATCTGTCGCCGAAGCTGGAGACGGTGTTCATGGTCCCGTCGCTCGACACCACGTACATCAGTGCGAGCCTCGTGCGCGAGGTAGCCCGGTACGGCGGCGATGTGCACGACCTGGTGCACCCCACCGTCGAGAAGGCGCTCAAGGCCAAGCTCGCGCCGCGGTGAGCTTTCTCGCCTCGGTCCACGCGCGCGCCGCGGCTCGCCGGCGGCGTATCGTCTTTCCGGAGGCCGACGATCCGCGCACGCTGGCTGCGGTGCGCGCGCTGGCGACGGCGGGGGTTGTCGAGCCGGTGCTGGTGGGCCACTCGTCCACCGTGTCCGACGCCTGCGAGGTCGTGAATTGCGCCGCGTCCGGACTGGCGGACGACGTCGCGGCGGACCTGATGCGCCTGCGCGCCGAGAAAGGACTGACGGAGGCCGAAGCGGCGCGGCTGGCAACGCTGCCCCTCGTGGTCGCCGATGCGCTGGTGCGCTGGGGGCACGCCGACGGCTGCGTCGCGGGCGCCGTGCACACTACCGGCGAGGTGATCCGCGCCGCCCTGTGGCTCGTCGGGCCGGCGGCCGGCGTGCCCACCGTGTCGAGCGCGTTCTACATGGTCCTGCCGCATGGCTGCGACACCGGCCAGGAGGAAACCGTGCTGACCTTCACCGACTGCTCGGTGGTACGTTATCCCACCGCCCCGCAGCTGGCGGACATCGCCATCGCGGCGGCACGTGACCGGAGCAGAATCGTGGGCGACATTCCGCGTGTCGCCCTCTTATCTTTCAGCACGCACGGGAGCGCCACGGGCGCGACCGTCGATCTCGTACGCGCCGCGCTGGCAGAGATTCGGGCCAGAGTACCCGAGCTGGCTGTGGACGGAGAATTGCAAGGGGACGCTGCGCTCGTCGAGGAGGTTGCGGCCCGCAAGGCTCCGGGCAGCCCGATTGGCGGCAAGGCGAATGTGCTGGTTTTCCCCACCCTCGACGCTGGGAACATCGCCTACAAGTTGGTACACCGGTTGGCGTCGGCGCAGGCGGTCGGCCCTATCCTTCAGGGGATGCGGCGGCCGTGCAACGATCTCTCGCGCGGAGCGACAGCCGAGGACATCTTCAACGTGGCTGCCATCACCGCACTGCAGGCGGACGAGACGGCGCCCATCGCACTGAACGAGCACCGCCAGGAGACAGGCACATGAGCTTCTCGATCAAAAAAGAGGGCGAAATCGTCGTGGTTGATGTAGAAGGCCAGCTGATCGTTGGCAACCGACAGGAGCTCAAGCAGAAGGTTCTCGACGAGCTGGAGCGCGGCGAGAAGAAATTCCTCATCGATTTCGCCCAGACGGGCTACATCGACAGCTCGGGCCTCGGCGTTCTGGTCTCGCTCTCGAAGAAGATTCGCGAGCAGGGCGGAGAGCTGAGACTCGCCAACCTCAACGACGACCTGAAGACCTTGTTCGAGCTCACCAAGCTCGACACCCTCTTCCAGATTTCCGACACACGCGACCGCGCGCTGTCCAGCTTCTGATGTCTCGGCACGGCCCGCCCCGATGGGGCGGGCCGACTGCCGTCACACCCGCGCAGCACCGGCCGCGAGTGCCTTCGCGCCCCACGCCGATCACGACCCCGCCATGGCCGCGTCTCCCCAGCCC
>JALYXJ010000138.1 GCA_030947165.1 Gemmatimonadota bacterium | reverse complement strand
AGACGGACCCGGTGACGTCGCGGCGCGCCTGGCTCCCGTAACCCACGGACACCGAATCGGCCCGGCGTTCAGGACTCGCGGACGAGGCCGGCTGATAGCTCTGGCAGGCCCCGACCGCGAATGCGGCGAAGAGAGAGCCAGCAAATGCACGAAGCGGCATCTGATCAGGATTCATTGGCGGCAGAGCCTCAGGAAAGGAGAGGAGCCATCTCCCCGTATCAACACAAACCCAGCACCAGCATGGGCCTCCAAGGGGGGGACCGCAATGCCCAACCGGTCGGCTGGGCCTTGGTCCCCTTGGTGCGCGAAACCGGGTTGCCACTCGCGGCGGCGCGCCGTACATTGGCCGCGCCTCTTAAACGTTTAATCACGCCGCCGCGGGCGTCCTGTAGGCCATCGCTGGGCGGGTGAGGCAGCCGCCCGCCAATTGTATCGCCGGCGTACAATCGCCGCTTACCGCGCCGGACGCCGATCGACTCACCTCAGGAGACCCGCGCATGACCGACTCTCGTGTCCCGCGTCGCACCTTCCTCACCACGGCCGCCGCGACCGTTGCCGGCGCGACGGTCGGCGTCTCCCGTCTGGCCCGCGCGGCCGAGTCCTCCACGCCCTCATCCCTGCCCGCTGCGCGAACGGTGTCGCCCAGCGCCGTCCGACTCGGCATTGCGAGCTACTCGCTGCGAAAGTTTCCCCTCGACAAGTCGCTCGAGATGATGAAGACGCTCCGCACCCCGTTTGTGAACTTCAAGTCGGTGCACGTGCCGTACGAGAAGTCGCCACTGGAGCTGGCGGCACTGCGGAAGCAGATCGAGGCGGCCGGCTTCCAGATCGTCGGCGCCGGCACGATCACCTTCTCGAAGGACACCGACGAAGACGTCCGGCACTACTTCGACTACTGCAAGGCCGCCGGCGTCCCGCTCATCACCGCAATGGGTCCAGCCGTCGTGATGCCGCGCGTGGAGAAGTTCGCCAAGCAGTACGACATCAAGGTCGCGATCCACAATCACGGCCCCGAGGACAAGAACTTCCCGTCGCCGTACGACGTGCTCAAGCTCGTGAAGAACATGGACCCGCGAATGGGCCTGTGCATCGACGTCGGTCACACCGTGCGCACCGGCACCAACGTGGTGAAGGCGGTGCTCGACGCTGGCCCGCGGCTGCTCGACATGCACGTGAAGGACCTCGCGGATCTTACGGCGAAGGACAGCCAGGTGATCGTCGGCGAAGGCGCCATTCCCATTCCCGATCTGTTCCGCGCCCTCGACACGATTCACTATGGCGGCTACGTGAACCTCGAGTATGAGATCGACGCCGACGATCCACTTCCCGGCATGAAGCAGTCGTTCGCGTACATGCGCGGGGTGCTCGCGGGGCTCGCTCCAGCCGGAACGCGGACGGCGGCGAAGGGCGGGTGAGCGTGTTCTCGCCCTTCCGGGTTCATCAACGCTCGACGATTCGCGTTCCATCACCTTCCTCAGCCGTCCCGACATGTTCAGGATTTCCTCGTCCACTTCGCTTCTGATCCTCGTCGCCGCGGCGGCGTGCAGCTCGGCCACCTCCGGCACGGTCATGCAGGGCAGCCCGGCCAGCGCGTCCGTCCTCGTCGGCGCCTCGAACGCCGTGCCCAACTTCGTCGAGGTGATCCCGCACGTCGCCGACCAGCGGGTCGACGTGCTCGTCGGGGGCAAGCCGTTCACGGCATACATGTGGCCCAACTCGCTCAAGAAGCCCGTCCTCTATCCGTTGCGCACAGCCAGCGGTACGACGGTCACGCGCGGGTATCCGCTCGAGCCGCGTGCGGGAGAGCGGGTTGACCACCCACACCACGCCGGCCTCTGGTTCAACTACGGCGACGTGAACGGCCTCGACTTCTGGAACAACTCGACGGCCATCAAGGCCGAGGACGCGTCGAAGATGGGGACGATTCTGCATCGCGCGGTCGGCGAAACGAAGAGTGGCCCGGGAGAGGGCTCGCTCAAGGTCGTGACCGAGTGGGTCGACCCGCAGGGCAAGGCGCTGCTGCGAGAGAACACGACGTTCGTCTTCCGCGCCACCGACGACGTGCGCACGGTCGATCGCATCACGACCCTGACGGCGCTCGATCGGCCGGTGTCGTTCACGGACAACAAGGAGGGCGTGATCGGCATGCGCGTCGCGCGGCAGCTCGAGCAGCCCTCTACCACGCCGGAGAAGTTCACCGACGCGAGCGGCCGGGCGACCACGGTGGCGGTGCTGGACAATACCGGGGTGACTGGCCAGTACCTCTCCTCCGAGGGCAAGGAGGGCGACGCGGTGTGGGGCACGCGGGGCCGGTGGACGACGC
Organism: Gemmatimonadota bacterium; assembly: GCA_030947165.1. The sequence continues at coordinate 1,639 of JALYXJ010000138.1, read as the reverse complement.
TGTCCGGGACGATGAACGGCGAGCCGGTGCGCATCGCAATGTTCGATCATCCGTCGAACGTCGGCTATCCCACCTACTGGCATGCGCGAGGCTACGGTCTCTTCGCGGCGAACCCGCTCGGCCAGAAGGCGCTGAGCAACGGCAAGGACGTGCTGGACTTCAAGCTCCAGCCCGGCCAGTCGACGACCTTCCGGCACGAGATCCTCATCATGAACGGCCCCGCCGCCACGCGGAACATCGAGCCGTACTACGCGGGGTGGGCGAAGTAGCACGAATGCGACACGTAACCCTCCACGACATCGCGAAGCGTTGCAAGGTGTCGACCGCCACGGTCTCCGCCGTGGTCAACGGCGCCGAGTGGGTGTCGGAGAAAACGCGAGCACGAGTGCAGCGCGCGGTGGACGAGATGGGATACCATCCCAATCAGTTCGCACGCGGGCTCAAGCGCCGCGAGGGGCACGCCGTCGGCGTCATCGTGTCGGATCTGACGAACCCGTTCTTTACCCAGGTCGTGCGGAGCCTGAGCCATGCGCTGCACGAAGCCGGACGCGCCATGTCGCTCTGCGATTCGGACCACCGGCACGACCTCGGCGAAGAGAACCTGCGCATGCTCGTCGAGGGGCAGATCGTCGGGCTCGTGATCATCGGCGACAGCGTGCCCGAGAACACCTTGCACGCGTTCATGAAGCATCGCGGACGCGTCCCGGTGATCGCGATCGAGCGCGAGTATCAGCTGCCCGGCGTGAGCTGTCTGCTCGTGGACTCCGAGCTGGGGGCGTACACCGCGACTCGCCACCTCGTGGAGCGCGGGTGCGAGCGCATCGCGATGATCACCGGACCGGCCACCGGGCCGGGAAGCGCCACCTACGGCCGCGCGCAGCGCTACGATGGGTATCTGCGCGCCCTGGCCGCGAGTGGGCGCGCCGCGGAGCCGGAGCTCGTGGTGGATGGCAACTTCCGCTATGAGAGCGGCCGGGCTGCGATGCGGCGGTTGCTCGCGCTGAACGGCCGGCGCCCCGACGCCGTCTTCGCCGCGAACGACATGATGGCACTCGGCGCCATGAGCGTCATCCGGGAAGCGCAGCTACGCGTCCCGGACGATGTCGCCCTGGTCGGCTTCGACAACGTCCCCATGACCGCGCTCATGATGCCGGGGCTGACCACCATGGCCATGCCGATGAGCGAGCTGGGAGGTGCCGCGGCCCGTCTGCTGGAGCAGCAACTGGCGCTGGCTGGCCGGCACCAGTCGGAGCGCCACATCTTCTCCGCGGAGTTAATCGTGCGCGACTCGTCGCTTCGCCCCGTCGCGGCGCTCGCATGATGCGCACCTTGACCTGTCGTCCTGAGCAGAGCGAAGGACCGGTGCGCTGTCGTCCTAGGCGTAGCGGAGGACCTGCACGTTCCGTTCGCCCGACGCACCATTTCACCCGTCTCCCATGCGGCACATGAACCAGCAGATGGATCGACGTGAGTTCCTTCGCGTGACGGGCGCGGCGACGGCCGCCTTGGCGGTGGGCGGCGCCGCCTGCTCGCGCAACGCGGAGACCGTGTCCGCACCGCGACAGTTCTCCATCGAGAACGTGGGCCTGCAGCTGTACACCGTGCGCACGCTGATGGCGGGGAGCGTGGAGAACACACT
>JALYXJ010000124.1 GCA_030947165.1 Gemmatimonadota bacterium | reverse complement strand
GGACGGAGAGGGACGCAGAGGGACCCCACCACCGCAGAGGAAAACGAAAGCAACGGCAACGGCAGAAGAATGTTGGGAAACGTCTTTTCCGTGAATTCTGTTCCGTTGGCGCCGTTGCAGTTGGTGCTGAGCGCGAAGCTCAGCCTCGCGCCGCGCTGCTCAACATGCCGAGCTGCCCTTCGATCGCCACCTCGCTCACGATCTCGTACGACCGCAATCGCGCGACGTGATCGTAGATGTGGGCCGTCACCATGATCTCATCGGCGTGCGTCCGCGCGATGAAGCCCTCGAGTCCCTGACGCACGGTTTCCATCCCACCAACGATCGCCTGCCGCAGCGTGCGCTCCACGGCGCTCCGTTCCCACTCCGACCAGAGTCCGTCCATGCTGTCCACCGGCGGCTGGAGCTGAACCGGACGTCCGCGCTGGAGCGCGAGGAACTGCTGCTGCAGCGACGTCGACAGCCGCTGTGCCTCCCGGTCGGTGTCGGCGGCGATCACGCTCACGCCCAACATCGCATACGGCGCGGCCAGCTCCTCCGACGGCTGGAAGGTGCTGCGGTACACGTCCAACGCCGCGAGCATCTGGTCCGGGGCGAAGTGCGACGCGAAGGCGAAGGGCAGCCCGAGCATCGCGGCGAGCTGCGCACTGAAGGTGCTGGAGCCGAGCAGCCAGATCGGTACGCGAAGCCCGGCACCCGGCACAGCACGGACGAGTTGGCCCGGTACTGCCTCGCGAAAGTACGACTGCAGCTCCGTCACGTCGCGCGGAAAACTGTCGGCGCTTGCTGGATCGCGGCGGAGTGCCTGAATGGTGACTCGGTCGGTGCCCGGTGCGCGGCCGAGCCCCAGGTCGATGCGACCAGGATACAGCGACTCGAGCGTGCCGAACTGCTCGGCGATCACCAAGGGCGCGTGATTGGGTAGCATGATGCCGCCCGACCCGACGCGGATGCTCGACGTTCCGGCCGCCACGTGTGCGATCACGATCGACGTCGCTGCGCTCGCGATGCCGACCATGTTGTGATGCTCGGCCAACCAGTATCGGTGATAGCCCCATCGCTCGGCGTTGCGCGCGAGGTCCAGCGTGTTGCGGAATGCCTGGGCGGCGTCGCTGCCGGCGACGATCGGCGACAGGTCGAGAACGGAGAACGGAATCATGCCCAGCGAATCCCGGAGCGCAGGACGCCGTTCCACACGACGTCCTCGATGGACAATGCACCGAACGCGCCGTCGGCGTGCGGCAGCGCAGAGCGTCCCTCGGTCCGACGGCCCCGGCGTGCTCAGAAGGTGGCGCGCAATCCGCCGCTGATCGTCCGCCCTGGACGGATCGTCGCGTTGTCCGGCTCGCCGAGCTGACCGCCGAGCAGGTTCTCGCCGGTGAGGAGTAGATCGAGGGCGGGCCGGACCGTGAAGGATGAAGCGAGCCGGAGGTGCGTCTGCCCGGAATAGTTCAGCCAGTAGGTGCGCAGATTCGGACCCACGAGCTCCTTCACCGATGGACCGTCCGCCGCCGTGTAGGCACGTGCCAGGGAGAGGCGATCGTAGTCGACCCAATCCCATGCCCGCGTGGCGGTGAGCGAGCCGTACCAACGCGAGCCTGTCCACGATCCCATCAGACTGCCGGTCCGTGCCGGCACCGCGAGGATGCGATCATCCGGGCGGAGGTCGCCATAGTAGCCGACGGCCAGGCGACGCACGCGGCTGTCGACCATCGTGAACGTGCTGGCGAGGGCGAACGGCCCACGCTGCGCCACCGCCTGCATCTCCCATCCATGATTGGTGATCTCTCCGATGTTCTGGAGCTGATAGCGCACGCGCTGCACCGGGGTGGCGCCGCGCATCTGCGTGTCCACCGCCACGGCCACGTTCTGGATGAGCCCCGACGCAACCTGATCGAACCGCGTCGCCTGTAGCGAGAACGCGCTGCCGGCGTACAGCTCGATGCCGCTCTCGATGCCCGACTGGAGCTCGGGGTTGAGCGCCGGCGCAAGCACGTTCCGTTGGCGCTGCAGCATGGACGAGTTGCTCGACGCGGTTTGCGGCGAGCGAATGCCCTTGCCATATGCGCTGCGCAGCTTCAGCTGAAGGGGTCCGAGGTCGCGGACGACCGCCACGCCGAGCATCGGCAGCAACGGAAAGCGGTCCGGGCCCGAAAATGAATCGTTGCGCTCGATCCGCAGGCCACCGCTCAGATAGAAGCTGTTGGCCCACTGCGCACTGAGCTGTGAAAACACGCCGGTGTTGTGATTCCAGCTCTCGGCTTCCGTCTGGATCGCCGTGCCGTACCGGGCGACGCCGGTGGGTGGTGCTACGGAGCTCACGGCGCGTACCTGCCGAAGCACGGCGTGCTCCACGCCGAAGGTGAGGCGCAGCGGCGCCACGCCGTCCACATCGCCAAACTCACCGGTGGTGCTGCCGCGCAACGTGACGCGATCCCCGGTTCCCTCCGCGGCGCGAAGCGCCGAGTCGCTCCCGATCGAGAAGGGCCCGCTCACGTCCGCGACGTTTCGCAGGCTGTAGCCGTCCACGCCGATCAGGCCGGTGTGCGTCCATCTCCCACCCGTGGCCACGGTGGCGGTGGAGCCGAGGGTGTACTGCCGCGCAGATTGAGGCGGCGCGGTGGTCGTCGGCGAGGCGATGACGCCATTCATGTTCGCCGCGAACACCTCGGCGAGCAGCGGATTGTCGCCCGCGCCGGCGCGCTTGTCGACGTATCGGCCTGACGCGGTGATCGTGGTGCGGCTACCCACCACTCGTACGTCACCCGACGCGAAAAGCTGCCGGCTCTCGGCGCCGGGCGTCACGGCGCCCATCTGTCCGAACTCCGCCGCCAGCCCGAGGGACCGGAGATTGCTTCCGCGGCGGAGCGCGATGCGCTGATCGTGCGTGGCCACGGGACCGGCTCCATAAGCCGTCGCGCCGGCGCCGGCGGAGCTCGACACGCTGAGCCCGGAGCTGCCGTCGCCCGCGTCGTGGCGAGTGATGATGTTGATCACGCCGCTGATCGCGTCGGATCCATACAAGGCGGCGCCCTGCGGTCCGCGAATCACCTCCACGCGGTCGATCACGTCCGGATCGAATTGCGTGACGAGGAGCGGATTCGCCACCTCGACCCCGTCGATGTAGATCTTCGGGTAGCTGGAGGTGAACGAGCTGGCGCCGCGAATGCCGCCATACTGCGCCACGAGGCTCGACGCCGGCTGGTCCCACATCCACAGCCCCGGCGAGGCAGCGTTGAGGATGGCGGGAAGGGTGAGCACCGACTGGCGGCGAAGCTGCGCGCCGTCGATCACCTCGACGCCGATGGTCAGTGCGCGGCGCGGTGATCCCGCGGCGCTGCTGGTGACGAGTACGCGCTCGAGCGTGCCGACGGCGCGCGCCATGTCGCCGGCGCTCGACGTGGTGTCCGTGCGCGGCGCGAGCACCACGCGACCTGCCACCACGGCCGGCTCCATCCGCGTGCCCGCCAGGAGGGCGGTGAGCACTCGGCCCATGGGCGCTCCGGCCGCGTCGACGCAGGTGCGGCGGTCGAGCGGGAGCAGGTCGCTGGCGTAGGCGAGCTGCACCTTGGCGAGCGCGGAGACGCGGTCGAGGGCGTCGCGCAGCGTGATGTCGTTCGCGCGGAGCGACACCGGGGTGTCGAGCGGCGAAGTCCAGCGCTTGTCGTCGGCGGTCGCCGCGCGCTCGAGCGCGCACGCGTGCTGCGCCTGCGCCGAACGACTCGAGCCCGCGATGGATGCCGCCATCACGAGCCCGGTCATGCTTCGCCATCCGATCGCGGTGAGACGCATGCTCGAAGGATGTACCCGCGCGCGCCGAGGGCGCCAGTTTATCGGTGCGCGGGTGAGCCCGACACCGGAAGAATCCACAACGTATCGCCCACGAGGCGCGAGGTGCCCCCCAGCGCCGCCGCGAGCACGCGCGCGATCTCGTCGCGCGGCGCCTGCTCGAAGGTCGCGGTGAGACGACGCGTCTGCAGCGTCGAGTCGGTCACCCGCAGCGACAGCCCATACCAGCGCGCCAGCTCCGAGGCCACCTGGGCAACGGGAGCGTCGCGCAGGCTGAGCCGCCGGCTCATCCACGCCACGTCCTCTCCCACCCCGGCGACTGTCTGGCGTTCCACTCGGAAGACTCGGCCAGGAAGGAGCACGCCACGATCCCGTGCCCGCAACGTGTCCGCGAGCGTGCGCCCTCCCCCCGGCTGCGCGGGCCGCACCGCGACCGCGCCATCGAGCACGGCGACCCGGAGCTCCTCCGCGCCCTGACTCTCTACGGCGAACCGGGTCCCGACGTCGCGGAGCTCCGCCGATGCGGTTCGCACGACGAATGGGCGCGATGCATCGTGCCGCACGTCGAACAGCGCCTGGCCGCGCAGCGTCACCT
>JALYXJ010000087.1 GCA_030947165.1 Gemmatimonadota bacterium | reverse complement strand
ACATCCCGATCATCGCACTGACCGCGCATGCATTGGCCGACGACCGGGAGCGGGCCACCGCGGTGGGCTTCACGTCCTACCTGGCGAAGCCGGTCGAGCCGCGCGCGGTCGCGGCGGAAGTGCGTCGGTGGATCGGCGGGGGCGCCGGAGCGCCGCCTGCGGCGACCTGACCGGCGGTCGCCCGCATCCACCCCACGCGCGGTGTTTCAGCTCGCGCTGGAGACCGCGGTCGGATTGGCGGTCAGCTCGCTGACGGGCAGTGCGTTCGGCTACCTGCTCAGCCGCCACACCGGCTGGGAGAATGGCACGGCCTGGGAACGAGGCATGTTGCGCTGGTTTCATGGCCATCCCCTGCCGCGCGCGCTCGATGCGCTGATGCTGTTCGTGCCGTACACCGGCACCAACCTCACCATGACGCCGCTGGTGCTCGTGACGTCGCTCTGGCTGTGGCGCTGGCGGCACCGCCCGCTCCTTGCGGTCCACCTTCTGACGGTGGCGCTCGGGGCCCTGCTCCTCAACGTGACGCTGAAATGGCAGCTCGGGCGTCAGCGGCCGGATCTTTTCCCCGGACGCGGCCTGTACGCCTGGTCATCGTATCCGAGCGGCCACGCCATCTTCGTGGTGGCGTTCTACTTCACCGTGGCCATGGTGCTGCATCGCGAGCGTGGATGGAACTGGCCATTCGCCGTCGCCGTGATTCTGTGCGTGCTGAATGTGCTCTCGCGCCTCTACCTCGAGGTCCACTGGCCGACGGACCTCATTGGCGGATTGCTCACCGGCACGGTGTGGCTCGGTTGTACCTGGCTCGCCTTCGAGCGATTCGTCCGCGCGACCTCGATCGGCGCCGAGCAGGATCTCGCGAGTCGCTCGGCGTAGCGCGTCAGTCGGCGGCCGGCTCCGGTGACAGTCCCGCCGGATGCGGACGCTCCTTCCGGTGGCCTCTGTTGGCAAACCAGGACTGCAGCTCGTCCAGGTAGGTGTAGAACACCGGGGTCACGTAGAGCGTGACGAGTTGGGAGAAGGCGAGGCCGCCCACGACGGCGACGCCGAGGGGCCGTCGGCTGGCGGCGCCGGCACCCCACCCAACCGCGATCGGGAGCGCGCCCATCAGGGCCGCCATCGTCGTCATCATGATGGGACGGAATCGAACGCTCGCGGCCTCGACGATGGCCGACGCGGGGTCCCGGTTGTCCTTCCGCTGCACGTCGAGGGCGAAGTCGATCATCATGATCGCATTCTTCTCCACGATGCCGATCAGCATGATCATCCCGACGAAGCCATACACGTCGAGGTCGAGCCGGAAGAGCATCAGCGTGACCAGCGCGCCGAAGGCGGCGAACGGCAGGCCCGAGAGAATCGTGATCGGGTGGATGAAGCTCTCGTACAGCACGCCGAGGATGACGTAGATCACGAAGACGGCGAGGATCAGCAGCACGACGAGTCCCTGCTGCGTCGTTCGGAATGCCTCGGCCGTGCCGGCGAAGTTTCCGACGACCGACGACGGCAGGATCTCCTTCGCCTCGCGCTCCACGTCGCCGAGCGCCGAGCCGAGCGAGACGCCGGGCGCCAGATCGAACGAGATCGTGACCGCCGGGAGCTGGCCGGAGTGATTCACCGTCACCGGGCCAACCCCCGTATGGAAGCTCGCCACGGTGCTGAGCGGCACCACTTTCCCCTGCGTCGACCGCACCCACAGCTTGCCGAGTGATCCGACGTCCTGCTGGAACTCGGGCAGCAGCTCCATCACGACCCAGTAGTTGTTGGTCGACGTGTAGATCGTCGACACCTGCTTCTGACCGAACGCGTCGTACAACGTGTTCTCGATCTCCGACGCCGATACGCCAAGCTGCCCCGCCTGCTCGCGATTGATATCCACGGTGACTTGCGGATTCTCGATCAACAGGTCGCTCGTGACGTTCGCCAGACTGGGGAGCTGCCGCAGGCGCGTCTCGAGCGCGCGCGCGGAGTTATTGAGGGTCGCCAGGTCGCCGCTCAACAGGGTGTACTGATACAGGCTCTTGGACGCGAGGCCGCCGATCGAGATGGCCGGCGGATTCTGCACGAACAGCGTGATGCCGGGGACGGCCAGTGACGCTTTCGTGAGATCGCGCGCGATCTCGGCCGCGCTGCGCGTGCGTTCCGATAGCGGCTCGAGATCGATCGTCATCTGCCCCTGATTCGCGGCGGCGGTCGTGCCGACGGCCGACGTGACGGAGCGGACGTCGGGATTTTTCGCGACCTCGGCCACGAGGAGCTGCTGATCGGCGATCAGCGCATCGAAGGACACGCCTTCGGCGGCCTCCGTCGTGGCGAGGAGCTGCCCGGTGTCATCGGTCGGGAAGAGCCCCTTGGGTGCGATGACGAACAGCACGCCGGTGAGCACGAGGATGATGAACGAGAACACCAGCGTCGCGCGGCGGCGCGCCATGACCCAGGCAAGGCTGCCTTCGTACGCCTTGAGCCAGCGCTCGTAGAGGTCTTCCGTCTTCCGATAGAACTTCCCCTGCTCCTTGCCGTGCGAGGAGCGGAGGAAGCGGCTCGCGAGCATCGGCGTCAGGGTCAACGACACCACGCCGGAGACGAGGATCGCCACACCGATGGTGACGGCGAACTCATGGAACAGCTTGCCGATGATGCCGCCCATGAAGAGGATGGGAATGAACACGGCGGCGAGCGAGAAGGTCATCGACAGGATCGTGAAGCCGACCTCCGCCGCGCCGTCGAGCGCCGCCTGCATGCGCGGCTTTCCCATTTCGAGGTGACGCACGATATTCTCGAGCATGACGATCGCGTCGTCCACCACGAAGCCGACGGCGAGGGTGAGCGCCATGAGCGACAGGTTGTCGAGGCTGTAGTTCAGCAGGTACATCACCGAGAAGGTACCGATGATGGACATCGGCAGCGCGAGGCTCGGGATGATCGTCGCCGACAGGTTGCGCAGGAACAGGAAGATCACCAGCACGACGAGCACGAGGGTGATCTCGAGGGTAAAAGTGACGTCGTGCACCGATTCCTCGATCGTCGTCGAGCGGTCGAAGAGCACCTGCACCTTCACCGACGGCGGGATGTCGGTCTGGACGCGCGCCAGCGCCGCCTTGACGTTGCTCGCGACCTCCACGGTGTTGGTGCCGGGCTGCCGCTGGATGGCGAGCACGATCGACCGCGACTGCCCGTACCAGCTCGCCGTCTTGTTGTTCTGGACGTCGTCCGTGATGCGGCCGAGCTCCCGCAGATGTACGGGCGCACCGTTGCGGAAGGTGACGATGAGGTCGCGGAATTCCTCGGCGGTCTCCAGCTGTCCGGAAGCCTGGATCGTGAGCGCGGTCTTGGGCCCCCACAGCACGCCGGTCGGCAGATTGACGTTCTGGCTCGAGATCGCGGTCGCCACGTCCTCGAGCGCGAGGTTGCGCGTGGCGAGCTGCGACGGATCGAGCTGCACGCGCACGGCGTACTTCTGCGCGCCGTACACCAGCACCTGTGCCACGCCGCCCACCGTGGAGAGTCGCTGCGCGATCGTCGTCTCGGCGAACTCGTTCAGCGCCGACAACGGGAGCTGGTCCGACGTGAGGGCGAGCGTGAGGATCGGCGCGTCGGCCGGGTTGGTCTTCTGGTACGACGGTGGCAGGATGCCCTGCGGCAGTCCGCGCAGCGTCTGGGTGATCGCCGCCTGCACGTCCTGCGCGGCCGCGTCGATGTTCCGGTCGAGCGAGAACTGGATGACGATCTGCGTCTGCCCCAGGCTCGACGTGGACGTCATGTTGTCGATGCCGGCGATCGTGGAGAATTGTTTCTCCAGCGGCGTCGCGACCGTCGCCGCCATGGTGGCCGGACTCGCCCCGGGCAGAATGGCCGTGACGCTGATCGTCGGGAAGTCGACGTTGGGCAGATCGCTCACCGGCAGCTTCCGGTAGGCGACGATGCCGAAGAAGAGAATCGCGATCATGACGAGAGTCGTCATGATCGGGCGCTTGATGAAGAGAGTCGTGATGCTCATGCGATCTCGGCCTCAGTCGCCGGCGGGGAGCGGACGATCGTCGACCGGTGACTGATCGGGCGGCGTGGCCCACGGCAACCGGCTCGACGTCCTGCCCAGCCACGACTGGAGGTCGTCGAGGTACGTGTAGAAGACGGGCGTGACGTAGAGCGTCACGATCTGCGAGAAGGCGAGCCCGCCCACCACGGCGATGCCGAGTGGACGCCGGCTGGCGGCGCTGGGGCCGAAGCCGATCGCAATCGGCAAGGTACCGGCGATGGCGGCGACGGTGGTCATCATGATCGGGCGGAACCGCACGCTCGCCGCTTCGACGATCGCCTTCTCGGGCGGGATGTGCTCGGCGCGCTCCCGCTCCACGGCGAAGTCGATCATCATGATCGCGTTCTTTTTCACGATGCCGATGAGCATGATCACGCCGACATAGCCATACACGTCGAGCTGCTGGCCGGACAGCGTGAGGGCGAGCAACGCTCCGAACGCGGCGAATGGCAGTCCGGTGAGAATCGTGACCGGATGGACGAAGCTCTCGTACAGGATGCCGAGGATGATGTAGATGATGAAGACGGTGATGAGCAGCAGGATGCCCAGCCCCTTCTGCGAGTCCTGGAACGCCTGCGCCGTGCCGGAGAAGCTTCCGGTGACGTTGGCCGGCAGCGTGCGCTGGGCCAGGTCGTTCACCTTCGCCACCGCCGCGCCGAGATCGCCGTTCGGGGGCAGGTTGAAGGAGATCGTGACCGACGCGAGCTGCCCCGAATGGGCGATGCTCTGCGGTCCCACGCCTCGCTTGAACGTCGCGATGTCCGACAGCGGGACGACTTTCCCAGTGCTGCTCGTGACGTAGATCTTGGAGAGTGCGGACTCGTCGGCCTGGTCCTCCGAGCGAATCTGGAGGATCACCCAGTACTCATCGGTGACCGTATAGATGGTGCTCGCCTGCTGCTCGCTGAACGCGTTGGCGAGGGCGCGCTGAATGGCGAGCGGGGTGACGCCCAGCATCGCCGCCCGCTCGCGCATGATGGATACGTTGACGACCGGATTCTTGTTCTCCAGATCGCTGTTGACGTCGGTGATGAGCGGCAGCGCGCGCAGCGCGGCTTCCAGCTTCTGTGCACCGGCATACAACGTCTTCACGTCGTTGCTCTGCAATGTGTACTGATACGCGGTGCGCGAGCCTCGGCCGCCGATGCGGATGCTCGGCGGATTCTGGACGAAGACATTGAGCCCGGGAATCCGGCTCAGGCGCCGGGTGAGCTCCTGGACCATCTGGTCGGCCGGGGGACGCTCACCGGCCGGCTTGAGCACGATGTTCATATCCCCGCCACTGCCGCGACCGACGGAGGACATGTATGCCGCGACCAAGGTGTCGCGGGCGACGAGCGCGTTCGCCTGTTGCTGGAGGCGCACCATCTCGATGTACGACGTGCCCTGCGCCGCCTGCGTGCTCACGTTGAGGAGACCGGTGTCGTCGCTGGGGAAGAGCCCCTTCGGGATCCGCACGAACATGAACCCGGTGGCGACGAGAATCAGCACCGAGAAGACGAGCGTGATGGGGCGCCGGTCCATCGCCCACGCGAGCGAGCGTTCGTAGCGGCGGAGGAGGCGGTCGAAGACGTGCTCGAACGCGTTGTAGAGGCGGCCGTGCTGCTCGTGCTTCTGCGGCTTGAGAAAGCGGGCGCACAGCATCGGCGTCAGCGTCAGCGACACGAATCCGGACACGAGGATCGCCACGCTGATCGTCACCGCGAACTCACGGAACAGCCGCCCGATCACCCCCGCCATGAAGATGAGCGGGATGAACACGGCGGCCAGCGAGAGCGTCATGGAGAGGATGGTGAATCCCACCTCCTCTGCTCCGCGCAGGGCCGCGTCCATCGGGTTCTCGCCCATCTCGATGTGCCGCACGATGTTCTCCAGCATCACGATCGCGTCGTCGACGACGAACCCAACCGCCAGCGTGAGCGCCATCAGCGAGAGGTTGTCGATGCTGAAGTTGAGCGCGTACATCACGGTGAAGGTGCCGAAGATGGCCATCGGCAGCGTGAGGCTCGGGATGGCCGTGGCCGTGAGGTTGCGCAGGAAGACGAAGATGACGATGACGACGAGCACGAGCGCAATCAGCAGCGAGACCTTGACGTCATGAACGGACGCCTGGATGCCCTCCGAGCGGTCGTACCGCAGGATCACGTTGATGGACGGCGGCAGCGTCGGCTTGATCTCCTCCACCGCCGCCTTGACGGCATTCGCCACCTGCACGGTGTTCGTGCCCGGCTGCCGCATCACGGCCAGCACGATCGCCGGCTCGCCGTTGTACCAGCTGATGTTGCGCGTGTTCTGCACGCCGTCGTACACGCGCCCGAGGTCTCCCAGGTGGATCGGTGCCCCGTTGCGGTTGGCGACGACCATGTTCCGGAACTGATCGGCGTTCTGGAGCTGGCCGGTCGCCTGGATCGTGAGCGTGCGGTCCTTGCCGTACAACACGCCGGTCGGGAGGGTGACGTTGTTGGCGCGGACCGCCTGCGCCACCTCGTTGATGCTGAGTCCACGCGCCGTGAGCTGCGCGGGGTCGAGATCGGCGCGGACGGCATACTTGGCCGCGCCGAATACGTTCACCTGCGAGACCCCCTCCACCATGGACAGCCGCTGCGCGATGGTGGTCTCGGCCACCTCGTCGATCGCGACGAGTGAGAGCGATTTGGAGGTGAGGGCAAAGAAGAGGATCGGGGCGGCGGCCGGGTTTTGCTTGCGGTACGACGGGGGGATGATCGTGGAGGGCAGGAAGGCGAGCGTCGCGGAGATCGCCGCGTTTACGTCCTGCGCCGCGGCATCGATGTCGCGGTCGGGAGAGAACTGCAGCGTGATGCTGGTGTTTCCCGTCCCGCTGCTCGACGTGATGTTGTCGATGCCGGCGATCGCCGAGAAGGACTTCTCGAGCGGCGTGGCGACGGTGGCCGCCATCGTCTCCGGGCTCGCGCCCGGCAGGTTGGCGTTCACGTTGATCGTCGGGAAGTCGACCGCGGGCAGATCGCTCACGGTCAGCCCCCGGTACGACACGATGCCGAACACGAGGATCGCCGTCATGAGCAGGGTCGTCATGACGGGACGTTTGATGAAGAGTCCCGTGAAGTTCATCGCTGCTTCCCCCTCTCGCCGCGCCTCCGCGGCGTCAGGGCGTCGGCGCGGCCGCGCGCGCCGCGCCTCCACCACTGCCGGCGGCTTCGGCACCAGTACCGCCCGCCGGTCGTGCGCCCGCGC
>JALYXJ010000075.1 GCA_030947165.1 Gemmatimonadota bacterium | reverse complement strand
CGCCGACGACGCCGGCGGCGCGGATGGCAGAGATCGCGCGCACCGGGAGCGGCTTCGTCTACCTCATCAGCCGGCTCGGCGTGACGGGCGAGCGCGCCGACCTGCCGCCGGAGCTGCCCGCGACGATCGCGCGATTGCGCTCGGCCACTTCACTGCCGCTGTGCGTCGGGTTCGGGATCTCCCAGCCAGCCCAGGCGCGCGCCGTGGCGGTGCTGGCCGACGGCGTGGTGGTCGGAAGTGCGATTGTGCGCGCCGCCGACGAGAGCGTGGAGTCGGCGCTTCGGCTCGCGGTATCGCTCCGTCGCGCCATCGACGACGTCTGACATGAGATCGTTCCTCGGGGCCTACGCGCGCGCCGTCGGAACTCTCGGGCTCGCGCTTCTGGTCGCCGCGCTCATCGTCGACACGCGCTGGTTGGGCCAGCCGATCGCGATCGTCGCGTTACTCTTGGCCGTGATCGGCATGCGGCTTCAGCAGCTCCCGCTCACCAAGTACGGCACGCTGCATCTGCTCCCGGTACCGGCGCTCGCCGGCGCCCTCCTCGCCGGCGGGCCGCCAACCGCGCTCGCGCTGTGGCTCGGCATCATCGTCTCCGACGGCCTGTTCACCCACAAGGGGATTCAGGTCGCGCTCATCAACGCCGGCCGAGAGGTGCTCGCGCTCCTCGCAGCCTTCGGTGTGTACGCGTGGGGGGTCGTCTCGCTCACCGGCGGACAGACCGGCCTCTCCTCGGATGCGTTCCCCGCGCTCGCGCTCTTCTTCCTCGCCTACTTCCTGGCTAGCCGGCTCCTCCTGTACTTCACCCTCCTGCTGCGTGACAAGCTGTTGGAGGAAGAGAAGTCGCTGATGCTGCGATACGAGGTCATCGCGTTCGGCGCTGGCGCCATTGCCGCGATGTTGATCGTGTACACGGCCACCAACTACGGTCCAACGGCGTGGCTCGTCGCCGGAATCGCTCTCGGTGGCATGGGGCTCCTCCTCAAGCGGATCCTCGAGGAGTCGATCGCCGCGGAGGAGCTCAACAAGATCCTCGCGATGGAGCAGGTGGTGTCGTCCGACGTCGGGCTGGCCGACTCGTTTCAACGCATCCAGGCACTGGCCCACCGACTCGTGGACTGGGGCGAGTTCCGGATCTCGCGTCTCGACGAGGGGGTGCTGCAATACGTGTGGCACGGCGACGAAGGCTATTTCGCCTCGCCGCGCACTCCCACCGACACGCTCCAGCGGTTGCGGGAGCAGGTGCTCGAGTCGGGCACCGTGGTCAACGTCGCCGATGCCTTGCGCGACGAGCGCATCCCGGCCGGCCGCACGCAGATGCGCAGTATCGTGGTGCTGCCCCTGCGCTTCGGCGACCGGATGGTGGGGGTCCTCGAGCTCGAGCATCACAAGCCCGATGCCTACACGAGCAAGGAGGTCGCGCTCATCAGCCGGTTCGCCAATCAGCTCGCGACCACGCTGCACATCAACGACCTCCGTCGTCCCCTCACGGAAGCGATGACCCGCGTGAGCCTCCAGCTCGACACGCTCACCGCGTCGGCGCGGGCGCTGCGCGGCGGGGGGGAATCCGTGGCGCGCACCATCGGCGACATCACGCGTGCCATCGCCGAGGAGGGGGTTCAGGTGGGGCACTCGCTGGAGATGACGCGGAATCTCCATGCGGCCACCCGGGGCGTCGTGGCCGACGGCAGCGCGGCCGCCGACGCAAGCCAGCGGGCGACGGAGATCGCGTCGGAGCATCGGCACACGATCGCCACCGCCATCGAGCGGCTGGTGGGGGCGAAGGCGTTCGTCGGCGAGAGCGGCGCGCAGATTCAGGGACTGTCCGGGACCGTCCGTCGCATCACGGACTTCATCGCCGTGATTCGCGAGCTGGCCGACCAGACCAACCTCCTCGCGCTCAACGCCGCCATCGAAGCGGCGCGCGCCGGCGAGCATGGACATGGTTTCGCCGTCGTGGCGGACGAGGTGCGCAAGCTGGCGGAGCAGAGCAAGCGCGCCTCCGACGATGCGGGCGACATCGTCAGCGCGTTCGAGGAGCAGATGCGGCGCGTCGCCTTCCAGATGTCGCGTGGCGAGACGATCGTCCAGGACGTCGGCGTGCTGTCGGAGCAGGCGCGCGAGGCGCTCAACCTCATCGTCGACGCTACGGCCAGCGCGGCCACCGGCGCGCAGCGCATCGCGCTCACGTCGCGCGAGCAGGAGCTCGCGTTCGCAAGCCTGAGCGACCGCATCGGCCGGATCGCCACGCTCTCCAATCACAACCGCGAAGGCGCCGAGAAGGTGACGACGAGCGCGCGCGAGCAGGCCGACGCCCTCCGCGAGCTCGAGGGTGTCGCGGAGGAGCTGCGGAGCGTTGCGGCCTACCTGAACGAGCTGACGCGGCGCATCACGAGCGCCGTGTCGCATTGATCCGCGTGGTCGCATGTCCACCGTGACACGCTCCCGCATCGCGATCACCCTGGCGGCAATGCGCTTTCACGTGCGCGTCGGCGTGTTGCCCCACGAGCGCGAGCTGCCCCAACCGCTCGAGTTGGATCTCACGGTTCATCTCACCCCAGGAAGCGCCGGCGTGCTCGACTATCGCACGCTGTACGCGCTCACCCGTGAGGTGATCGAGCGCGGACCGCTCGAGTACCTCGAGGCCGTCGGCGGCGAGATCGCATCGCGGTGCCTCGCACTGCCGGCGGTCGCCTCCGTGCGCGTCGCGGTGCGCAAGCCGCACGTGTCGCTCGGCGGGCCACTGGCGCACGCCGAGGTGGTCGTGGAGCAGGATCGTGAGTGAGCGGGCCTTCGTGGCGCTGGGCTCCAACCTCGGTGATCGCGCCGCCTATCTCGCCGCCGCCCGCTCGGCGCTTTCACTGCTTCCCACGAGCCGGCTGGCGGCTGCGTCCATCGTCGAGGAGACCGTCCCGTTCGGTCCGGCCGCGCAAGGTCCCTACCTGAATCAGATGGTCGTCATGGAAACGTCGCTCCCCCCGACGGTGCTCCTCGGGGCGCTGCAGCGCATCGAATGGTCGCTGGGGCGGGTGCGGCGGGAACGCTGGGGGGCACGCACGATCGATCTGGATCTGGTGCGCATGGACGGGATCGAGATGCGCTCGGCGACGCTCGTGCTGCCGCATCCCGGCTGGCCGTCCCGCGACTTCTGGCGGCGCGAGCTGGCGGAGCTCGAAACACTTTTGGGGGACGCGGCGTGACGACCCCAGTCTTCCCCGCGTGGGCGTGCGTGTCCGACAAGCGGCGCGCGCACATTGCGCGGGTGACCGCGCTGCTCGACGAGTGGGCGCGCGCACTGCGTCTCGCACCGGACGATGCTCGCGCCTGGCACGATGC
>JALYXJ010000072.1 GCA_030947165.1 Gemmatimonadota bacterium | reverse complement strand
GAATCACCGTGTTCGACCCCGGGACCTCCGTCACGATGTTCGCGATGACCGGCGGCTGCACCACTTCCGTATTCGTGCCCTTCACCACAACCGGCTTCACGACGGGCGGCGAGGGCGCTTGTTTCGTCACGGGAATGTGCACCTGCGGTTGCGCGCGCTTCTGCGGTTCCTGCGCACCGAGCGACGCACCGACGCTTCCCAGCGCGACAGCTGCCCACACTGCGGCCCGAACGGACTGTTGCGTCACGACTACCTCTCTTCTCTCCACAAGAACTCCAGCGCGCGCGTGCGCGTCACAGAGCGACGTCGTCCGTGATGCGTAAACACAATGCGTAATGTGTGCCAAGGACGCCGGTGGCGAAACCCGATGGGTTCGCTCAGTGACCTGCGTCACATTTGTCGCTTTATAGCGGGCTCTGGCTCGGATTATCGGGGCTATTTAAGCTTTCCCAGCCTAAAACCACCCGCAAAACACGATAATGCGCGTCAAAACCGCTGCATGGGTAGCGCCGTTTGCAGTGCTCATCCTGTGGCTCGCCATCGAGAGGGCCCTTCCGATCGCGAACCCCGCGAAGGAGCTGCTCCGCGACGTGGTGATCGCCGCCACGATCATTCTCTGCTCGCGCGACGTGCTGCCGCGACGTGCTCCGCACTGGCGGCTCTCGGGCATCATCGGGCTCATGGTGTTCGCACTCTGGATTGCACCGGACGAGCTCGTGTCCGGCTGGCGTGATCACTGGCTGTTCCAGAATGCGATCACGGGCAGGCTGCGGCTCTCGATTCCTCCGGGCGAGCTCACACCGTGGATGCTGACACTGCGGACGATGCGCGCAGCGCTACTGGTACCGATCGCCGAGGAGCTCTTCTGGCGCGGCTGGCTGCCGCGCTGGCTTCAGGACACTCGCTTCGAGCGCATTCCACTCGGCCAGTACACCCCGCTTGCCTTCTGGGCGACGGCGGCGCTGTTCGCGATGGAGCACGGGCCGTTCTGGGAGGTGGGGCTGGCGTGCGGCGTGATCTACAACGGGTGGATGCGCCGCACGCGTTCCCTGGGCGATCTCATCGTCGCGCATGCCGCGACGAATCTCGCGCTGTCGCTCTACGTGATCGTGAGCGGACGCTGGAGCTTCTGGATGTGATCGATCAGCCCGCGTACCGAACCCAGCGGGCGAGTTCGGCGAAGCTCGGCTTCTTCCCATACATCAACAGCCCGACACGGTAAATCCGCGCCGATACCCAGATTGCCGCCAGGCAGGCGAGGGCCACGCCGGCGAGCGACGCCGCGACCTCGTACCAGGGGACGGGGATGAGCGTCATGCGCAGCGGCATGAGGATCGGTGCGGAGAAGGGGAGAAGCGACATCGTGCGCGCCAGTGCACTGCCGGGGTTGGTCATGATCGGCGTCATGAAGATCACCGAGGAAATGAGCAGCAGCATGACCGGCATCGACGCCTGCTGCACATCCTCCTGACTGCTTACCATCGCCCCGATCGCCGCGAACAACGCTGCGTAGAAGATGAAGCCGAGCACGAAGAAGCAGAGCAGGGCGCCGAGCGTGGGCATGGAGATCGAGGGAATCGCGCTGGCCATGGCGCCGGCGGTGCCCAGATACTTCGCAAGCAACGGCGCGCCGTAAACCATGAGTGCGATAGAGAGCGCCACCCACGACAGCACCTGCGTGACCGCCACGAGGCCGATGCCGAGGATCTTGCCGGCGAGCAGGGTGTCGGTGCTCACGCTCGACACCACGACCTCCGCCACGCGCGTGGTCTTTTCCTCCATCGTGCCGCGCAGCACGGTCTGCCCGTAGAGCACGATCATCATGTAGAGGAGCAGCGCGATCACGTAGCCGAACAGGGCTGTGCCGAGCCCGCTCCCCTTCTCCTTTCCGTGATCGCCGATCTTCTCGGTGCGGACGTCGAGGCGCGTGCCGGTGAGCGCGGCGACTCGCCTGGCGTCGATGCCCTCGGACTGCAGCCGCTGCGCCAGGACCTGTTGGCGGACGATGCCGGAGATCTGCTCGACGTCGCCGAGTGAACCGGCGTTGCGTCCGGCGTAGCGCGCCGACCGGCCGGCGACCGTGTTGGAGTCGAGCACGAGGTAGCCGCGCGTCTCCTTGTTCTGCACCGCCAGCGCGGCGCGATCCTCTTCGCGGGGAACCGAGGCCGCGTCCACCGAGCGCACGCCCGGTGCGGGGGACAGGGGGAAGCGCTCTCGCAGCGCTGCGGCGACGCGCTCGCCCATGCCCGAGCTGGTGGCGTCGATGATCGTGACGTTGGCCAGATCCGTGGACGCCTTCGTCTTGGACGAGATGAGAATCGGCACGACGGTGATCATGGCGAAGAACACGGGCCCCAGCAGTGTGCCGATGAGGAACCACTTGGAGCGGACGCGCTCCAGGTATTCGCGCTTGAAGACGACGAGGAGCTTATCCATGGCCCTGTATTCCCTCCTCCACCCCGGTGGCGCCGACCTTTTCGAGGAAGATCTTGTGCAGCGACGGCTGCACCAGCTCGAAGCGCGAGATCGGTGCGCCGGTCTCGAGGACGCGGCGCAGCAGCCGCTGCGGGTCGGCACCCGGCGCGAGCTCGATCTCGTAGAAGTTGTTCTGATCGTCCACGCGCGCCACCAGCGTGCGATCGGCGAGGACCTGAGCGATCAGGGGGCGCGCTTCTCCTCCAACAGCCAGCGCCACCACCTTGCCGCCGTGAGCCGCCTTCACGTCGGCCACGGCGCCGTCGAGCACCTTGTTCCCCTTGGCGATGATGCACACCGCGTCGCAGAGACGTTCGGCATTGTCCATCAGGTGCGTGCTGAAGATGACCGTCTTGCCGCGGCGTTTGAGCTCCACCACGGTGTCCACGAGCGCCTGCGCATTGATCGGGTCGAGCCCGGAGAACGGCTCGTCGAGGATCACGAGATCGGGATCGTGCAGCAGCGTCCCGATGAACTGGACCTTCTGCTGCATGCCGCGCGACAGCTCGTCGATCTTGGCAAGCCCCCAATCCTTCTCGGGCGTCTTGAGCTTGAAGCGCTCCATCCACTCGCCGATGCGCTGCTCGGCCACCTTGGCCGGCACCCCCTTCAGCTCGGCGAGGAACTTCAGGACGCGGCGCACCTGCATCTTCTTGTACAGGCCGCGCTCCTCGGGGAGGTAGCCGATCCGGTCGGTGACGCCGTCGCCGAGATGCGGCTGCCCGAACAGGGAGATCGTGCCGCTGTCCGGCGCGATGATGTTCAGGATCATGCGTATGGTCGTCGTCTTGCCGGCGCCGTTCGGGCCGAGGAGCCCGTACACGCTGCCACGCGGCACCTGGAGCGAGAGATCGCGCACGGCGACATGCTCGGCGTACCGCTTGGCGACGTTGCGGATATCGATCGCGAGTTCGGACATGAAATGGGATGGAGGACTGTGCAATATACGACCGGGGTAGGCCGTTGACTGGTCTACTGGATAACTGGCTGACCGGATACAGATTACGCAGTTGCCTGAACGCAAATTCAGCGAGTAGTGGGTCATTCGGTGGAGTACCGAGAACTCCACTCAGTACGGCATTAGAGCGGCGTCGGCATCCATCAACCCCAGTCGTCTGTACTGGGTCATCCAGCGGTCCAGGATTGCAGTGGAGTTGACGTCGCGCGAGATTCGCGTCGTGACGGCTGTCTCACCTTCCCATGCGCACGCACCCCGCACCGCCCACCGCTTCGCGACCGCCGGCGTCGTGCTCGGCTCGGCAGCGTTGCTCGCCCTGTTGATCCTTCCGGTTGGGGTACTGCTGCTTCGCGGCGGTGCGCAGGGGGTGCGCGCATTGGGTGTCGACGCCGAGTTGCGCAACGCTCTCGCGCTCACGGCCGTCACCGCTACGGCGACCACCATGGTGACGGTCGTTCTCGGCACCCCCCTCGCCTATCTGCTCGCGCGCGGGCGGATGCCGGCGTCCACATTGGTGAGCGCGCTGCTCGACCTGCCCCTTCTCATCCCGCACCCGGTCGCGGGCATCGCGCTCCTTCTCGCGTTCGGCCGCGCGAGTCCGGCCGGTGACGCCCTCGCCCGTCTAGGCTTCGCCATCGCGGGGTCGCCGCTCGGCATCGCGCTGGCGATGCTGTTCGTGGCGGCGCCCCTGTACGTGAGCGCGGCGCGCGAGGCGTGCGCGCGGGTGGACGCTCGCTACGAGGCGGTGGCGCGGACGCTCGGCGATTCACCCTGGCGCGCGACGTGGCGCGTCACGCGGCCGCTCGCCGGGCGAGGCCTGGTCGCCGCGGCCGTGGTGATGTGGGCCAGGGCGGTGAGCGAGTTCGGCGCGATCGTCATTCTCACCTACAATCCGAAGGTCGCGAGCGTGTTGAGCTACGACCGCTTCACCTCCTTCGGGCTCGACGCCGCGCTGCCCGTGGCAGCGGTGCTCGTGCTCCTCGCGCTCGTGCCGCTGCTCGTGCTGCGCTCGTTGCGAGCGGGTGTGGCCCTGGGCGAGCCGGCGCGGTGATCGAGGTCCGCGGGCTTGGCGCCCGGGCGGGAGCCTTCGAGCTCGCAGGGGTGAGCTTCATGCTCCCCGCCGGCACGTGGGGGATCGTTCTCGGGCCGGCCGGCGCCGGCAAGACGACGCTGCTCGAGGCGATCGCCGGCGTACGACGCGCCAGCGCGGGGTCGGTCGTCCTGCGCGGCGTGGACGTGACCGGCGAGCCCCCCGAGCGCCGTGGCGCCGGCATCGTGTATCAGCATGGCTACCTCTTTCCGCACCTGACGGTGGAGGAGAACGTGCGCTACGGCGCGAGGGACGTAGCACATGCCAGCACGGTGGCAAATCGACTCGGCGCGTCGGCGCTCTACGATCGCCCAGTCGGCACGCTCAGCGGCGGCGAACGGCAGATCGTCGCGCTGGCGCGTGCGCTGGCGCCCCGTCCCGACATCCTGCTCCTCGACGAGCCGTTCGCCGCGCTCGACCCGCGTCGCCGGACGCGTATCAGGCGTGAGTTGCATGCGATGCAGCGCGAGCTCGGGACCGGGCTCACAGTGCTTCAGGTGACGCACGACTTTGCCGAGGCGGGGACGCTGGGCGATGTCGCGATCCTCATCGAGGGTGGACGGCTGGTGCAGGCCGCGCCGCCCGAGGAGCTGTTTCGCCGGCCGGCCACCGCGGCGGCGGCTGAGTTCCTCGGGGCCGAGAACGTCTACGCCGGAGTGTCGTATCCGCTCGATCATGGGGGCGAGTACAGCCTCGACACCCTCCGATTCGAGACGGCGGGGGGACTGATGTCCCTGATCGCGGTGGGCGAGTACGCGGGGGATCCGCGCCACGCCGTGATTCGCGCCGAGGATGTGGTGCTCGCGCGGTCGCGGCCGGGCCCGAGCTCCGCGCGGAACGTGCTCGAC
>JALYXJ010000010.1 GCA_030947165.1 Gemmatimonadota bacterium | reverse complement strand
TCATAGAGCACGGTCAGCCGGCCAAGACGCAGGTCGCCGGCGAGTGATGCCGCTTCGGACGAGATGCCTTCCATCAGGTCGCCATCACTCGCGATGACGTACGTTCGATGGTCGATCACGGAGTGACCGGGCCGATTGAAGGTGGCCGCAAGCCAGCGTTCGGCCATCGCCATTCCAACGGCGTTACCGAGGCCCTGCCCCAATGGTCCGGTGGTGACTTCGACGCCCGGAGTGACGCCCCGCTCCGGATGACCGGGCGTCTTGCTGCCCCATCGACGAAAGTGCTGAAGATCGTCGAGGGTGAGCCCGTACCCCGTCAGGAACAGGAGGCTGTACAACAACATGCTTCCATGTCCCGCCGACAGCACGAACCGATCGCGATTCATCCACGAGGGATCCGCGGGGTCATAGCGGAGGTGCCGGGTCCACAGGACGTAGGCCATGGCCGCGGAGCCCATCGGCAGCCCGGGATGTCCCGACGCCGCCCTTTCGACGGCGTC
The DNA here is from genome assembly GCA_030947165.1 of Gemmatimonadota bacterium. The sequence goes on along the minus strand of JALYXJ010000010.1, from coordinate 5,284 downwards.
GATGCTGAGCGTGCGCAGCGTGTTGATGCACAGCTCGTCGATGTGTCCACCCGTGCCGTGAAGGACGCTCATTTCGCGGCCTGCCGTGACAGCATGTATCGCCGCATGAGCGTCGTCGTGGAACTGTCGTGCGCGCCGTCGGGCGGGCCGTCTCCCGTCAGTTCTCCGCCAATGCGACTGGCGAGCGCCTTCCCGAGCTCGACGCCCCACTGATCGAACGAGTCGATCCCCCATATCACCCCCTGGGTGAATACGCTGTGCTCGTACAGGGCGACGAGTGCGCCGAGCGTGGCCGGCGTCAGCCGGGCGGCGAGAATCGTCGACGTGGGCCGATTCCCCTCGAAGACGCGATGCGGCACGAGCCACGCCGGCGTGCCTTCGGCCGCCACCTCCGCCGCGGTCTTGCCGAATGCGAGCGCCTCCGCCTGCGCGAACACATTCGCCATGAGCAGATCATGGTGGCCATCCAGCGGATTGAGGGACTGCGCAAACCCGACGAAGTCACACGGAACGAGCCTCGTCCCCTGGTGGATCAGTTGATAGAACGAGTGCTGGCCGTTGGTCCCCGGTTCACCCCACACGATCGGGCTGGTGTCGTAGTCCACGCGCGTGCCGTCGAGTCGGACGTGCTTGCCATTGCTCTCCATCGTCAGCTGCTGGAGATAGGCAGGGAACCGCTTCAGATACTGGTCGTACGGAAGCACCGCGACCGTGCCCGCGTCAAAGAAGTCCGCGTACCACACGGTGAGCAGCCCCATGATGACCGGCAGATTCCGGTCGAATGGCGCGGTGCGGAAATGCCGATCCATGGCGCGGAAGCCCCCGAGCATGTCGTGAAACTGGTCGGGCCCGATGGCGAGCATCGTCGACAGCCCGATGGCGGAGTCCATCGAGTAGCGTCCGCCGACCCAATCCCAGAACTCGAACATGTTGGCCGGGTCGATGCCGAACGTCGCCACGGCATCGGTGTTCGTCGACACGGCGACGAAGTGCCTGGCGATGGCCCGTTCGTCGCCCAACGCGCTCGCGCACCACGTGCGCGCCGCCTGAGCGTTCGTCATGGTCTCGAGTGTCGTGAATGTCTTGGAACAGATGATGAACAGCGTTTCCTCGGGCTCGAGATCGCGCGTCGCCTCCACGAAGTCCGTGCCGTCGATGTTCGAGACGAAGCGAAAGACCAGGTCGCGCCGGCTGTAGTGGCGCAGCGCTTCGTACGCCATCACCGGCCCGAGGTCGGAGCCACCGATGCCGATGTTGACGATGTTCCGAATGGGCCGATCGGTGTGCCCTTTCCAGTCGCCGTCGCGCACGCGCTTCGCGAATGCGGCCATGCGATCGAGCACCGCGTGCACCAGGGGCACCACGTCCGTACCGTCGACGACGATGCGCTCGCTCCTCGCGGCTCGCAACGCGACATGCAAGACCGCTCGCCCCTCCGTCACGTTGATCTTCTCTCCGGTGAACATGGCCTCGATGCGCGCAGACAGACCGCGGTCTTCCGCGAGGCGGATGAGCAGCCCACGCGTGTCCTCGGTAATGCGGTGCTTGGAGTAGTCGAGATAGAGACCCGCCCCTTCGGCCACGAGTCGCGTCCCCCGATGCGGATCGGCCTCGAAGAGCTGCCGGAGGTGGACATCGCGCATGGCGTGGTAGTGATCCTGCAACGCGCTCCATGCCGGGCTGTCGCTGAGCGGCTGGGCTGGTGCGGCTTGCGGGTTGGTCATGGTGTCCGGGCGGCGAGGTGGCTGTCGTGGGTGAGCTTCGTGCGCTTGGACGCGAGTTGCGCGAGGAGATCCTTCCACGACGTGTCGAATGACGCGGCGCCTTCACGCTGGAGTCGCTCGGCCAGCGCGACATCGTCAATGCCGGCTCGCCTCAGCTCGGAGACGACCGCCTCTGCATCGCCGCCATCCACCGGCAGGACGCCGTGCACGTGTCCGTGATCGGCGAACGCGTCGAGTGTCTTGGCCGGCATCGTGTTGATCGTGTCGGGCGCGGCCAGCGCCTCCACGTACAGTGTGTCGGGCGCATCGGGATCCTTGGTGCTCGTGCTCGCGAACAGCAGGCGCTGCGACTGAGCACCGGCGTCCGCAAGGACACGCCACCGCGGCGAGGCGAGCAGGCGACGGTACTCGCGGTATGTGCGCTCGGCAATCGCAACGCCGAGCCGATTGCGAAGGGCCGGCGGCAACATATCGTGCACCGCCACGTCCCATCGGCTCACGAACAGCGATGCCACGGAGCCGATGCGCGGATCGAGGCCCGCTGCGATGCGCCGTTCAATGCCGCGCATGTAGGCATCCGCGGCGGCGATGTACTGCGCCGCGGAGAACAGCAGCGTCACGTTGACCGGCACGCCAGCGAAGATCGACGCCTCGATGGCTGGAATGCCTTCGGATGTTCCTGGAATCTTGATGAAGAGATTGGCACGGTGCGCCTGACCGTGCAATTGAGCGGCTGCCGATATCGTGTCCGCGGTATTGTTCGCCAGCAACGGCGACACCTCCAAGGAGACCCAGCCGTCCACGCCGCCGGTGCTCTGGTGCACGGGGAGGAAGAGATCCGCGGCGCGCGTCAGGTCCTCGATGGCGAGCTCGAAGAACAGTGGCTCACCCAACATGCCCCGGGCCGCCTTGTGTCGAATGGCGTCGTCGTAGAAGTCGCCGCCCCTGAGTGCGTGATCAAAGATCGTCGGGTTGGAGGTGAGGCCGGTGACCCACCGTTCACTGATGTAGCGCTGCAGCGTACCGTCATTCAGAATGCCTCGGGTAATGTTGTCGAGCCACAGGCTCTGCCCGAGATCGTGGAGCTGTTGCGTCGCCTTCATGGTGACCCCTCGTTTCGTAGGGTGTCCGCGGCGGCTGGCACGGCCAGCAGCGCCGCCAGATCACGGTCGAGCAGATCGCCAATCCGCTCGATCGTGAGATCGGCCGCGGGATAGGCGGAGTTGGTCTGCCGGTCGTGCGCGTAGTGGCCCTGGTGCGGATACACCGTGGTCACGCGGCCGCCCCAGGTGTGCTTGACGGCCGTCAGAATCCGCAGCTTGTCGTCGATCATCGTGTAGTGGCGAGCGGGATAGGCGGCGGCGACGACATCGAGTATCTGCTCCTTGTGAATGGAGATGAGCACTCGTCCGTCCACCGCGTCCCACAGCCCGGAGCGTTGAATCTTGAGCGGCTGGAACACCACGTCGCCGTCCGAGAGAATGATCGTCGTGCCCCACTGGCTGAGGTGCCGAATGACATCGAGCGCCGCCGGGTACAATCGAGTGGCGAACGGATAGTCCAGAAGAAACGCGGACATCCTGAGCAGGCCGGCATCACTCAGGTCGCTCGCCCGCACGCACTGTAGCGCGCCCAGGTAGTCGGTGACTCCGTGCGCTGTCCGCAACCGCTCGATGGCATCCCAATAGCCATCGTGCACGGCCAGGCCAAGCTCGCGCGCCAGTTGATCGCCGATGTCGCGCTCGACGTGATCGTTGTCGAACAGCGTGTCATCGCAATCAATCAGGAAGACGACCTCCGCAGGAATGGTCACGTGCCCGCCGCCCGCTCGGCACTCGGGTTGCGCCACGTGCCCTTCCCGGCAATGATCGCGTCCGCCGCGGATGGCCCCCAGCTGCCGCGCTTGTAGGGGATCACCGGCGCATGGTTGGTGATCACCTTGTCGACCACCGCCCACGCCGCCTCGACCGCATCCTCTCGCGTGAACAGCGCGCCGTCCCCAAGCATCGCGTCGGTCAGGAGTCGCTCGTACGGCGGCTCAGCGCCTGTGAGCTCCTCGACGAGGTACAGTTCGTGTTGCGCACCGAGGAACTCCTTGCCGGGACGCTTGACGCGAGCCGCGAGCGCGATCGCCGCGTGCGGTGACAGTCGGAACCGCAGGTAATTTCCCGGTCCGTCCGAAGGCGTCGCATCGCCGAACAGGGTGGACGGCGGTGGCTTCAGCTCGACGACGATCTCAGCGGCCGTGGTGGCGAGGCACTTGCCGGCGCGCAGATACCATGGCACGCCCTCCCACCGCCACGAGTCGATGAAGAGGCGCATCGCGCAATACGTCTCGACATCGGAGTTCCTTGCCACATGCGCGACTTTCCGATATCCCGCGTACTGGCCACGGACCAGATGCCGCGATGTCAGCGGCCGCATCGCCTCAAAGACCTTGGCCTTCTCGGTGTGGACCGCGCCATAGTCCCGATTCACGGGCGGCTCCATCGCGAGAAGCGCGACGATCTGGAACAGGTGATTCTGGACGACATCGCGAAGGCAGCCGGCACTTTCGTAGAACGCGCCTCGCTCGTGCACGCCGAACCGCTCGGCCATCGTGACCTGGACGCTGGCCACGTAGTTGCGGTTCCAGATCGGCTCGAGAAAGGAATTGGCAAAGCGGAAGTAGAGAATGTTCATGATCTCTTCCTTGCCCAGGTAGTGATCGATCCGGAAGATCGCATCTTCTGGAAACACCTCGTGGGCAATCGCATTGAGCTGTTGCGCGGAGGCGAGATCACGCCCGAACGGCTTCTCCACGACGACGCGTGCGCCGTCCGCAATCCCCGCGGCGCCCAGCCCGGAGATCACCGTCGCGAAGAGTGCCGGCGGAATGGCCAGATAGAACGCGGGCCTCCGAGCCTCACCCAAGGCCCGCGAAAGCGCCGCGAATGTCTCGGCATCGTTGTAGTCGCCCCTCACGTACTGCAGCAACGACAGGAGCCGTTTGAGCGGGCGCGCGTCTGCCGCCACTCCCGCCTGGGCGATACCATCGGCCACGCATGTGCGCAGCTCCGCCACACTCCATGACGAAGAGGCGACCCCGATCACGGGCACGCTCAACTCGCCGCGCTTCACCATTGCATACAGCGCTGGGAAGATCATCTTGTGCGCGAGGTCGCCGGTGACGCCAAACAGTACCAGCGCATCGGACGGCATCGCGCGTTTCGTGCTCACGCTCATCGCGGACTCCGTGGGCTCGCACAGCGCGTTCATCGACGTGACGTGTCATGCGGTGGGCGTTGGGCCAACGCTGTGTCGACAATCGCCTGCGCCTCGGTCACGATCCGGCGCAACGCCTCTGGCCCCTTGAAGCTCTCGGCGTAAATGCGGTAGATGTCTTCCGTGCCCGAGGGACGCGCGACGAACCATCCGGTGTTGGCGGTGACTTTCACACCGCCGATGGGCTCATGATTCCCCGGGGCCTCGCTGATGATGCTGATGACCTTCTCACCCGCGAGTTCCGTGCATGACACGTCGGCGGGCGCGAGCGCTGCAAGACGCGCCTTCTGTGCGCC
>JALYXJ010000498.1 GCA_030947165.1 Gemmatimonadota bacterium | reverse complement strand
CTCGTACACGTCGATGGCGAGCGGCCACCGCGATTCGAACTCGAGCGCGCGCGCGTACGCCATCAGTCGCGGCGCGATCGCGTGCATGTCACCCGTGCTGGACGTCCGCAGCACTTCCACGACGCTGGCGAGCACGGCCCGCGCTGGTTGTCCCGCCGGCATCTCCTCGATCGCCGCCTCGACCGACCGCATGCCCCAGCCGTCCGCGCTCACGGCCGCGGCGCCCTCCTCGATCCACGCATCCACGAGTCGAAGCACGACGAGACCAGCGCTCACCGAGCGCCATGCCGTATCTCCATCATCGAGCGACGCCAGCTACGTGAAGAACGGTAGATGACGAGCGCGTTCTGTATGATCGACCACCGCAATGTCTCCGGACTCGAGTGACGCCGAACGGATACCTGCCATACTCGTGCAGACAGCATCGGTGTTTGCAACACGAGCCTCAAGGGTGAATTCGTGACAGAAATACCCCTCATTCGTGACATTATCCACATCATCGTGTCGATCGTCGTGACATGTGTCACGATGCGATGACATCGAGTCGGAAACCGTGACGGAGCAACCCGCTCCCTCGTCCGCTCGCTCGCTGTGTATCAGCGCGACGTGGCGAGGCGCGATGCTGGCAGCCGCGCGAACGGCGCCGCTGCGAGCGCGCCACCCGTCGGCAACTCGATGCGGAACACGCTCCCTTCACCGAGCGCGCTGGCGACAGTGAGCTCGCAGTGCAGCAGGCGGCAGCGTGCGCGCGAGATGGAGAGCCCGAGTCCCGTGCCACCGAACTCGCGGCCGACGCCGACGTCTCCCTGCTCGAATGCCTCGAAGATCGCCACCAGTCGCTCCGGTGCGATGCCGATGCCTGTATCGCGCACCTCGATCGCCACCGGCGAAGTCGAGGTATGCGCCGCGCACTCGATGCGCACGACAACACGTCCGCCGCGCTTGGTGAACTTCAGCGCGTTCGCCACGAGATTGATCAGCACGCGGCGAAGCTTCTCCGTGTCGGTGACGATCGACGCAAGCGGCGCCGGCAGTTCCCCTGTCAAGGTCACGCCGGCGGCGATGGCCTGCGTCTCGAGCTGCGCCAGCACGTCCGCGACTAGCGGGCCGAGCGCCACCGTGTCCAGCTCGACACTCTCCTGCTCCGCTTCGATCTTCGCGCGATCGAGAATGCTTGATCGTGCGCAGGAGCTGCCGGCCGTTCTCGGAGATGCGTTCGATGTACGTGAGATCGCCGCCGCTCAATGCCCCGCGAGTATTCCGATGAACGATGTTGGCGAAGCCGATGACCGAGTTGAGCGGCGTGCGGAGTGCATGGCTCATCTGGGCCAGGAAGCGACTCTTGGCGTGGTTGGCGCTTTCGGCCTGATGCATCGCTGCCTGGAGGGCCTCACGCTGCGCGACGAGCTCCTGGTTCTGTGCCTCGAGCTCGAGCGATTGCCGATGCAGCTCCGTCGCATGCACGTCTCGCGCGCGCTCGGCGAGCGTGCGCTCGGCAAGGTCGATGCGGACACGCCACCACGCCACCAGCACGACGACGAGCGCGAGGATGCTGCGCAGCAGGATGGTGGCGCCGAGATTGCGCTGTCGCATTCCGCGGCGTGCGGCGCGCTCGGCGAGCAGATCCCTTTCCACCGAGGCGATCCTTGCGCTCAGCTGCCGGGCGCGGGCGATCAGTCGGTCTTCGTGATCGGCGGTGTTCCTCCCCGACGCGGAACGAGCGGCCCCGCGTCCGCGCTCGTCGTACGCCGCGACGAGCTCGGCGAGTTCGCCGAGGCCCTGGGCGCTGAAACGGCTCAGCGTATCCAGACGCTGTTGCTGCGCCACGTTGTCACGCGTGAGCTCTCGGACCACGCCGATGGCGGCAGTCACTCCTTCCGACGCGCGCTGGTAACGGACGCGCTCCTCCGGCAGTCCCGTCAACATGTAGCCTCGCGCCTCCGCACTCGACTCCATCAGGAGCCCGTCGACGGCACCGAGCGCCTCCAGCACGCGGTGCGTGTGGTCGACCCAGGCCGTTGCACCCGCCAGGTCCACCACCCGCGATCGCGCGTACAACGGTGATTCCGACCAACACGGCCAGCGCGGCGACGAAGCCGAGCGTCACCTGTCGGTTGATCGAGCGAAAGGAGAGGCCGGACACGGGCGGGGCAGGAGGGAACGTCGCCTACCGTGCGACGGCCCGGCGACGAGTACGCCGCCGGGCTGTCCGAGCGCTATGGAGGAGTATCGGCCGAGACGACTCCGCCAGTGAGTCCGAGGCTACTTGGTGCCGACCACGAATCGCGTCTTGGACTGCTCGAGACGCGTCAGCGTCTTCACGATGTCGTCACCGATCGCTTCGATGCGGTTTATGCTCTTCGGGTTGAATTGCGGATCGTATGGGCTCCGCGTCGGCCCGCCCGCCACCTCGAGCACCGCATCGAACTTGTAGCTGTGCGTCTTGCCGGTCTTGGGATCGGTCCAGCTTCCCTGCCACGCGAGGGGACGGTTCTTCGGCCAGATGCCGTACGGCAGCGCCATCGTCCGCAACTTGTAGCCGGGCACCGCGGAGTCGATGCCCATGGCGTTTCGCGCGATCTGTTCCTGCACGACGGCGTCGGAGAACTTGTCCAGCCGCGCGTGCCATACAGTGTGGTCGCACAGCTCGAAGCCCTGATCGGCGAGATACCTCACCTTCTGGAATCGCCACTCCTTCTTCTGGCCACCAAACTTGGGGCTGTCACCGAAGAAGTTGTGGCCCGCCGCGGCGCCGTTCAGCAGGCAGAAGACGCCGCGCGGCTTCCAGCCGGGATGGGTCTTTGCGAAATCCTCCCAGATTCCCAGCCCGCTCGTCGGGTCGACCACGAGCTTGCCGCCCTGATCGAGGTAGCGGAACTGCGAGTCGGATGCGTCGTCGAACACCACCACCACCGGCGCCATTCCCGCCGGCACGTCGCGGAAGTCCTTGTCGAGCATCTGCGCGATCGTGATCGGTCGGTAGCCCAGCTTGTACGCGGTCTCGAGATCGTTGCGGTAGCTTACGGCGGTTCGCGTGTAGAGTGAGTTCTTGTCGCCACCGATGACGTGATACTCGAGCACCGGGATCCGGCCCTGGGGATTGGGCGCAGGCGCCGCCGTCGCCGCCCCGGCGCCCGGTGCCTCGGGTGCAGCGGCGACCGAGCCGGCGGCGGAGTCGCGGTTGGTGTTGGAAGCGGCGGGCTGGCCGGCGGGGGCGTCTCCGCGCCCACAGGACGCGGCGAGGAGGAGGGGCAGGAGGAACAGGCGGCGATCCATTTCTGGCCTACGGGGTGACAAGACAGGGAACTGAGCCCGGAACGGCTCATCCAATGATAACGACCTCGTGGCGGGCCCAGCTTCGGACTTTCCGCGCCAATGTGAGGTCACGGCCGGAAACCTGCCTCCGCACCACGCGTACCAATAGACAGAACCCTCGCCACCGTGACTGAAATCACCAACTGGCTGTCACAGCGACTCGACGTCTTCCGCCAGCGGCTGCACGCGCCGGGGGAGCCCGCTCGGCTGTGGATGCGTGCACGGTGGCGTTCGCTCACGGTGCTTGGCGTCGCATGCGTCGGCATCGTCCTGTTCGACGCCTGGTTGGGGACCTGCGGTTTCGGGGGGTGCCCGAGCCGCAGCGAGATCCGCGCGTTCCGTCCAGGCGAGGGTGGCCGGATCGTGGACCAGAACGACCGCTATCTGGGGCGTGTGGCCGTGGTGCGCCGCGTCAACGTGCCGCTCGCCGACATCCCGACCCATGTGCGGGCGGCGTTCCTCGCCACGGAAGACCGGCGCTTCTACGAGCACAATGGCCTCGATTGGCGGGGGTTCTTTCGCGCTGCCGTGAGCAACGTTCGGCATGGCGGCGTACGTGAGGGGTTCAGCACGATCACCATGCAGGTGGCGCGCAACTCGTTCCTCGTGAACAAGCGCTACGGCCGTTCCATGCGCCGCAAGCTCATCGAGCTGCGGCTGACCCGACTGATCGAGGGTGAGCTCACCAAGGATCAGATCCTCGAGCTCTATCTCAACCTCATCTATCTCGGCAACGGCATGAACGGCGTGGAGGCCGCCAGCCGCGACCTCTTCGGCAAGCACGTGGGCCAGCTCTCCGTCACCGAAGGGGCGATGCTCGCCGCGCTTCCCAAGGGACCGAGCATCTACACGCCGCGCGATCATTACGAGCGGGGGCTCAGGCGTCGCAACCTCGTGCTCTCCCTGATGAGCGACGCAGGGTATCTGAGTGCGAGCGAGGCGACGCGCGCCGCCAGCGTGCCGCTCCGAATTGCGACGGACGAATGGCGGCCGGACACCAGCAACGAGCTGCTTGCCCTGGACGCCGTGCGCGTCTTCATCGATTCCATTCTGCCCGATGCACTGAAGAATGGCGACGTGACCGTCTACACCACGCTCGATCTCAACGCGCAGCGCGCCGCCGATCGAGCCGTGCTGCGGCAGGCGGTCGCCGTCACCCGCGAGACGCAGTACGCCGGTAGTCGAGTGCTGGATCCGGCGCAGGGTGCGCT
>JALYXJ010000494.1 GCA_030947165.1 Gemmatimonadota bacterium | reverse complement strand
GTCGTCGACCGTGGCGACGAGGACGCCGCCGAGTGCCACATCCCACTGCACGGACCCGTCGCGCAGGCCTCGCCCGACCCGCTCGAGCCCCGCGGCCATCTCGGCAAAGGCCGGCAGCTTCGCCATCATCGCGCTGCCGCGCAGCGCGCGCGCTGCGCGCTGCAGCGCATCCGCATCGAGGCCGGCGCCGCCGCCCGCTTTGAGCTGGGCGTCGAGCTGGTCGATGTAGTCGCTGGCTTCGAGGATGAAGAAGTCGAGGAATCCGACGGGGGACGGGACCGTCATGTCGGTTTCTGACTGTTGAACAGGCCGTGAGGGAACATCGTGCGACGAAGTTAGAGCCCCAGCCGCGCGGCGTCCATTGCGGCGCGCAGCTCGCGCACGGCCGTTTCGATCCCCACGAAGATGGCGCGCGAGATCACGTGATGGCCGATGTTCAGCTCCTCGATCTCCGGAATCGCCGCCACGGGGACCACGTTGGAGGTCGTAAGCCCGTGACCGGCGTGCACCGCCAGCCGGAGCATCTTTCCCAGGCGCGCGCCCTCACGCAGCGCGGTGAGCGGGGCGCCTTCGCCCGGCGCGTGGGCATAGGTTCCGGTGTGCAGTTCCACGGCGTCGGCACCCAGGTCGCGGGCGCGGGTAATACTCTCGCGGTCGGGATCGATGAAGAGGCTGCTCCGGATGCCCGCCTCACGAAGCCGCGTCAGCGCGGCAGCGAGAGGTTTGGCGGCGGCCGCGACATCGAGCCCGCCTTCGGTGGTGACTTCCTCACGCTTTTCCGGCACGAGAGTGACTTCATGCGGGCGCAGCCGCTCGGCCAGGGCGAGCATTTCGGGGGTGCACGCCATCTCGAGGTTGAAGGTGGTGGCAGCGGCGGCGATCGCGACGATGTCGCCGTCCTGAATATGGCGCCGATCCTCGCGGAGGTGGGCGGTGATGCCGTCCGCACCCGAGCGCTCGCAAAGTGTGACGGCGCTCACCGGAACCGGCTCGATTCCACGCCGCGCCTGTCGCACAGTCGCGATGTGATCGATGTTGATGTACAGGCGCTGGCGTGTGGTGGTCATGGACGGGGTGTCAGGTGGACGGTTGCCGCGGCACAGCCGCACGCGTTACGTTCGCATCCAATCTCGAGGAGATCACGAGTGAGAAAGCTGCTTATCGGACTGCTCCTTGCCGCGGCGTGCTCGTCGCGCACGGTCGAAGTTCCCCAGACCAGTCAGGAGGCGGGGCCGCGGCCGGCGCTGGCTGCCTTCCTCGCCGCTGTGAGGTCCAGCGACCTCCAGGCCATGTCGGGGGTGTGGGGCGACAAGAACGGCCCCGTCCGCGACAGCCGGAAGATGTCGCGGGACGACATGGAGCACCGCGAGCTGATCATGATGTGCTATTTCCGTCATGACAAGTATCGCATCGTCGGCGAGTCGCCGGGACCGGACAACGAGCGGGTGTTCCAGGTCGAGCTCACCAAGGGAACTCTCCGCCGCACGACGAATTTCTATCTCACGCAGGGCGGCGACCGCTGGTACGTGCGCTTCGCGGACATGGACCCGGTCAAGGACCTCTGCGCCGACAAGAAATAGCGCCGAGCGCAACGGCGGCGGGGCGGTCAGAGCTCGGTGAGCTCGATCAGTACGCCATCCGTAGCGCCCGGATGCAGGAACGCGATACGTTTTCCCGCCGCCCCGATCCGCGGTGTCTCGTCGATCAGACGGACGTTGGCCGATCGGCAGCGGGCAAGCGTGGCATCCAGATCGTCGACGGCGAAGCAGATGTGATGAATGCCGGGGCCTTTCCTGGCGACGAACCTGGTGATCGGACTCTCGGGGGACTGGCCCTCGAGGAGCTCCACGAGCGACTCACCGGCCGCGAGTCCGGCGATCCGTGCGCCGTCGGCGTCCTCGAGCGGTACGTCGGGGAGGCCGAGGATGTCACGGTAGAATGGCAGGATCTCATCAAGCGCGCGCACGGCGATGCCCACGTGGGCGATGCGCGGCGCGCGGCGAGGAACATCAGGCATCATTGGTGCGCTGAGGAGTTGGATGCGCGGCGCTGAAT
>JALYXJ010000480.1 GCA_030947165.1 Gemmatimonadota bacterium | reverse complement strand
GGGGCCGCCGGCGGCCCGACGATCATCACCGGGGTGGCGCAGGTGATCCTCAACGTCATCGATCACCATATGTCTCTCCCCGACGCGATGGCGGCGCCGCGGATCCATCATCAGGCCTGGCCGGATTCGATTCGTTACGAGCGCGGCGGGCTCACCGCGGCGGTAGCTGATTCTCTGCGGCGGATGGGGCACGGACTCTGGCAGACCGGCTCGCTCACGAACGTGAACGGAATCATGAAAGTGAGCCGCGGATACGTCGGCGTGTTCGAGCCGCGGGCGAGCGGTGGAGCGGTGGGGTACTGATCTGCGGGCGGATCCCGTCGCTTAGCGGTCGAAATGGAAAAGGGCCGGGTGGATCACCACTCGGCCCTTTTCTGTCAGCGTTTCCTGCCGGGATTACATGGTGATGGTCGCCGGCGAGTTCAGCTTGATTGCGATCCGGCCGCCGTTGGCGAGGCAGCCCTCATAATCCCCGGTACCCATCGCGACGGCGGTTCCGGCAGCTGCACCGGTGGCCGCTCCGATGATGGTGGACTTCGTGTCATGCCCGAGAATGCGCCCGGCGATCGCACCGATCACGGCGCCTCCGATCACCTTCTGCGCATCCTTGTTGTTATCGGAGCGGACCTGTTGCACCGAGACGTCGCTGATCGACGCGTCGACCGGGTACGACTTGCCACCCCAAGAGATGCTCTGCACGACGAAGCCCATCTTGATGGGGTCGGTGGCGTTGTCACTCCGGCTCACAGACGTCACCTGGACCGCCGCCGTCGCGCCGGCGGGGATCGTGGCGCCGTTCGAGCCGGTCACGGCCTCGGTGACCGTGGCAGTGAAGCGGTCGCCGGGGTGCGCCGTGTTGGTGCAGATGCGCTGGTTCGACGTCATGGCGATCGTCGTGCCGGCACCGATGGTCGCGGTGCGCCCTTCGCTCCCCGTCGTGCTGCGGGCGACGCTGTTGCCCGAGGCGGTCGTCGTCGGTGCGGGGGTCACTTTGCTCGTGGCGGTTGCAGGCGCGGTCGGCCGGGTCGCGGTGCGCGTCGGAGCGGGCCGGCTCACGGTGCTTGTGGTCGCGGGCGCATTTGCCGCCGGCACGTCCTTCAGCTGCGGCTGAACGGCGCTGTCCTTGTTGGCCATCTGAAGGTCCCGCGACAGCGCGGAGTCCTGGGACAGCGTGTTGTCCTTTTTCGCGCAGGCCCCGCTCACCAGAGCGGCGGAAATGGCAGCGATCAGCGACAGGCGATATTTCAACATGGAGATCCTCCCCATCGGGTGGATTGTAACTTGTTCGGGAACCTTCACTTATCGGCGGCGCGTCGAACCGACTGCGACCCGGCCGAACAAGTTAACTGGCGCAAGGGCCGTGCCGCGCACAGACCTGGCACCGGCGCGCTCGCTCTCACTCGGTCCGAGCCAGCCCTTTTCCTACCCCCGACAGGGCGGTTCGTTCGGGCTTGGGACAAGCTGGTGTCTCCGGCGTGAATTGGCGTGCCATGCAGCGCGCGACTAGACTTGGCCCGATGAGCCGGATGTTCACGGACGAGAATGCGCTCCAGCAGCGGGTCGCCACGCTCGAGGCACAGCTGCTCGAGCAGGGGCGCAAGATGGCGGAACTGAAGAACCAGGACGCGCTGAAGACCCAATTCCTGGCGAACATCTCTCACGATCTCCGCACCCCGCTCACGGCCGTGATCACGCACGCCGAGATCCTGCGCGACGGTATTCTGGGACCGATGTCCGACCGGCAGCGCGAGAGCATCGTCGGCATCATCGGCGGTGGACGCCAGCTGCTGGACATGGTGGGTGAGATCCTCACCTACGCTCGCGGAGCGGCCAACCAGCTGTCGCTCACCCGGAGCCGGTTCTCCGTGGAATCGGTAATCGATCGGGTGTGCGAGATGAGCGAGTCGCTGGTCGCGCGCAAGGAACACTCCCTGACCGTCGACATGACCCGCGGCCTCCCACCGATCTACGCGGACCGCGAAAAGCTCACCCACGTCCTCAGTAACCTGCTCGGAAACGCGATCGACTTCACACCGCCCGGCGGTCGGGTCTGGATCGCTGCGCGGCTCGGTGACTCGACCGAGCGCGGGCAGACGGTGTTGTTCGAGGTGGGCGACAGCGGCATCGGCATCGCTCCTGAGCATCACGATTTCGTCTTTCGCGAGTTCGCTCAGGTCGATGCTTCGGCATCGCGCATACACCATGGGACCGGTCTCGGGCTCGCGATCGCGCGGAAATTCGTCGAGCTTCACGACGGGCATATCTGGGTCGAGAGCGCGGTTCATCAGGGGAGCCGCTTCCTCTTCACCATTCCCGTTCGTCCCGCGCCCGAGGAGTGAGCGTTCACGTCCTGATCGTCGAGGACAGCGTGCTGGTGACGGACGCTCTCCGAATTCTCCTCGAGGCCACGGATCACCGGGTGACTACCGCCTCAGGGGTCGCGGCCGCGGTGGCGAGCGTGGAGCGTGACCCACCCGACGTCATGCTCCTCGACCTCGGACTTGGGAACGACAACGGGCTGGTCGTGCTGGAGCGCCTCGCTGCCGCATCACTCGCCCTGCCGGCCACGATCGCCGTCACCGGGTCCGACGGTCCCGAGGTGCGCGCCGCGTGCCGGACGGCGGGATGCGTCGACGTGCTGGTCAAGCCAGTGCCGAGTGCGACGCTGAGGGCCCGCATCGCCGCTGCGCTGAAGAATCGTGGATGAGGGAGGCCACGCCCCTCGTCCGCGACCGCCGTTGGGTCGGCCATCCGCGCTCAGAGCCGACTCCGGATCGCCTCGGGCGTGAGGGATTGCAGCCAGCTCGCGAGGAGTGTGAAATAGCCAGTCGCGAGCAGCACTCCGACGATGATCAGGAAGAGTCCGCCCAGCTTCCCCATGCACACAAGCCATGAACGAAAACGCTGGACGCCCGAGAGGAACGAGCTGACGGCGACAGAGGCGAGGAGGAACGGAGCAGCGAGTCCGAGCGAGTATGCGAGGAGCAAGGGAACGCCCGCGCGCAGATCGGCGGCGGTCGAGGTATAGATCAGAATCGAGCCGAGGAGGGGCCCGATGCAGGGCGTCCAGCCGGCGCCGAAGACGATTCCGACGAGGACCGAGCCCAGGTAGCCGACGGGCTTCGCCGCCAGGTGCACGCGGCGCTCACGAGCGAGGGCGCCCCACTCGAAGACGCCGAGGAGATTCAGGCCAAAGAGGATGATCAGCGCGCCGCCGGCGCGGCTGATCGGTCCCCGGTAGGCGGCGAGCACGCGGCCCAGCACTGTCGCGGTCGCACCGAGCGTCACGAACACGCTCGTGAAGCCGAGGATGAAGAGGAGCGAGTGGATGAGAGCGGTGCGGCGTGCTCCCTGCACTTCCTCGAGGCTCAAACCCGTGATGAAGGAGAGGTAGCTTGGAAACAGCGGCAGCACGCAGGGGGAGAGGAAGCTGAGCAATCCTCCCGTGAACGCGAATGCGAGTCCCAACCCGCCCGTATCGGTCATTCCCTCTTCCTCGGGGGAGCGGCGGGCCCGGCGACGCATGGGGCCGCTGCTTCGATTCTACTACGCCCTGAAGTATCGCGCCTTTCGCGGTGAGAAGCGCCCGCGTGACGACCGGCGCGGACTCGTCATGCTCCAAATCGACGCTCTGGCGTACGCCGATCTGCGGCGGGCGCTCGAGCTGGGGTACTGCCCCACGATCGCCCGCCTGATGCACGAGGAGGGTCATTCCCTCCGGCGCTGGTTCTGTGGCCTGCCCTCGGCGACCCCGTACTGCCAGGCGGGTTTCTTTCACGGGCAGAACGGCGGCATCCCGGCGTTCCGATTCTACGATAAGACGGCACGACGGGTCATCACCTGCAACATGCCGGACGGCGTGCAATATATCCGCGACCGCATTCACTCGCCGGGCGCGCTCGCGGGCGGGTCGAGCTACGTGAACCTCCTCGACGGCGATGCGCAGACAGTCGCGTTCACGGTCGCGACGCGAGAGCGCCTCTCCGTGTACCGGCGGCTCGGCGGTACCCGGATGGCTCTCCTCATTCTGCTGCATCCGATCCGCATGGCGCGGATGGCGCTGCAAAGCGCGTGGGAGTGGGTACGCGAGGAATGGGAGAGGGTCGCGTCCGCGCTCAGTGGACGGAGGACTCACTCGGAGGGCATTTTCCCCTTCGTCCGCATCCTGAGCAACGTCATCGTCCGGGAGCTCCAGACGCTCGCGATCATGCTCGACGTCTATCTCGGAGTCCCCGTCATCTACAGCACCTACATGCAGTACGATGAGCTCGCGCATCACTTCGGGCCATCGAGCAGGCAAGCGCTGAAGGATCTCAGGCGCACCGATGCCCGCATCAGGGAGATCTGGCGCATGATCCGCGCGGTGAGCTCGCGCCGGTACGATCTCGTCATCCTGTCGGATCACGGCATGACGCCATCGGTGAGCTACCGCGTCCGCTTCAAGGAATCGCTCGGCACGACGATCCGGCACATGCTCGACCGCGCTCTGCCGGCGAGCGGTGCCAGACCATCAGATGTGCTCGCGAGCTACGCCGAGGACTCGGAGTACGCGGACGTCGGCGCGCAGGCGGTCGAGACCATCGCCGAGGCGAGTGGCGCGAAGCCGGGCCGTCGTCCACGGCGCGCGCTCGTGCGCATCCGCGACTGGGTGCGCAGCCGCTACGGATTACGCGAGCTGATCTTTCCGGAGAAGTACAAGGT
>JALYXJ010000452.1 GCA_030947165.1 Gemmatimonadota bacterium | reverse complement strand
ACGCGATCAGCGGCGTCGTCAACATCGTCACCCGGCACGACGGCGCAGACGCCGGCGTCCCCACGACCGCCGACGTGCGGGTGAGCGCGGGCAGCTCCGTCGGCTCATACGCCAATGGGGGAGTCATCGCGCAGGATCACGGGGTGAGCGTGCGCACCGGATCGCCGGCACGATCCGCGTCCGCTGGCATCTCGCTCTCCACGCTGGGCGCGTTCGTGCCGGGCGCCCAATCGCGGCAGGTGCTCGCGAATGGAAGCCTGCGATACGTCGGCTCGCAGATGATTCTGCTCGGGACGGCGCGCTTGGACGGCATGAACCTCAACGACCCGGTCAGCCCGATTCTCCGCCCTTTTCTGGCCGTATCACCCGGCGCGACCGACTCCACCCCCGAGCGCGTGCGGCAGTACACGCTCGGCGGCACCGCCACGTTCCAGTCGTCCGAGCGCTGGACACACGCGCTGACGATCGGCGTCGATGGCTATCGTCTGTCCGGCGTCTCGTCGGCGCCGATGCCGCTTCCGTCGGCGGAGGATTCCCTGCTCCGCGCAGCCCGTGGCGCCGCGGACCGCCTCACGGTCCGGTACAGCGGCACCGAGCGGTTCGGAGGAGGGACATCGGACAGCGCGAGCGTCCAGCTCACCTTCGGCCTGGAAAACTCCACAGCCCGCGAGCAGACGAGCGGTCTGGGTGGGAATCTCGCGCCGCGTCCTCAGGGATCTGGCTCGACGCCTGACACGCCAGGCGCGGACGCGGGTGCGATCTGGTGGAGCAACACCGGGTTGCTCACTCAGGCTGAAGTTGCCGCCAGCCCGTCGCTGCTCCTCACGGGCGGCGCACGTCTCGAGCACATCTCCGGGCCGTCGACGAGTGGTCGCATGGCACTGCTGCCGATGCTCGGCGCCACATGGGTGCATGAGCAGGGCGCGCTCACGCTGAAGGTGCGCGCGGCGTACGGACGCGGGATTCGTCCCGCCCGCACCGTCACTCGCGGGGGCACGTGGATGGGCGGTCACGAGCGAGCGTCGCTCACCGCACTCGACCCGGAAGAGCAATCAGGAGTGGAGGGCGGCATCGACGCCGTGTGGGGCGGTCAGCTGGGACTGCACGTGACGCGATTTGATCAGCGGGCGTCGGGGCTCGTGCAGCCCGTCGCGTTGCTGGAAAGCGCGCCAGTGACGGGCGGCGGCGGGCCACCGCCAACCGGGGGAGAGCGCACGCGCGTCGTGTATCAGCTCCAGAACGTCGGCGCGATCGACAACCGTGGATGGGAATTTCAGGGCACGTCGACGCTCGGATCGTTGACGACCGCGGCGACGCTGTCGCTCGTGAGCAGCCGCGTGGCGCGACTGGCGACCGGCTATCTCGGCGAGCTGCACACGGGCGATCGGATGCTCGAGGTGCCCGCGCGCACGATGGGCCTGAGCGCGACATGGAACGATGCGCGCTGGTCGGTGAGCGGCTCCGTCGCCCGCGCCGCCGACTGGGTGAACTACGACAAGGTCGCCCTCGCCGCCGCCATTGCCGCCGACCCGACCGGCCAGCTCGTCCCGACGGGCGACGCATTGCGCGCTTATTGGCGCACCTATGAAGGCACGACGCGCGTGAATGCGAACGCCAGCTATGCGGTGCGCGATCGTACGTGGATCACCCTCTCCGCGGCGAATCTTCTCAACCGGCAGCTGGGCGAGCCGGACAACGTCACGGTCGTGCCGGGGCGGACCGTTCGATTGGGCGTGCGAAATACGTTTTAAGCGCGGTTGTTGGTACGGCGTTCGAGAAAAAGAATGCACGGAAAGAGCGGAAGAGGCAGGAAAAGGCGGATCGCCCCCGCGTAGACGCCCGCCTCCGCGCACAGGAGCCAGCTCCGCGACAAGCAAAGACACGCTTTGGGGTCATCGGGACGCTGCTCGGCACTGGTGACCTGCTCCATGGCTTGATCCGCCGTTTCCTGACTTTTCCGTCGTTTCCGTGCATTCTTGTTTTTTGATGCAGTGTGCAGTGCACCGGTACGGTATCAGGCGAGGTACACGATGGGGTTAGGGCCAGCATGGAAACATGCTGCCGTCCCAATCCAGGCTCGCCGAGCGATGGCAGAGGAAGCGCTGACGCGGCAGGTGATCGGTTGCTTCTTCACCGCCTACAACGAGCTGACCTTCGGCCTTCTGGAGAGCGTCCATTCTGCCGCGCTTGCGATGCTTTTTCGCGACGTCGGTCTCGACGCGCGCCGGGAGCATAGTGTCGACGTGATGTTCCGCGACACGAAGGTCGGGACGTTCCGCGTCGACTACTTCCTCGAGGATACTCTCATCCTCGAGCTCAAGGCGGGCCATCAGCTCCCAATGGGCTCGAGAGCGCAGCTACTCACGTATCTGCGCATTTCGCGAAAGGCGTTGAGTTTGCTGCTGTTCTTCGGGCCCTCGCCAGAGGTGGAACGCGTGGTTCTTGGTTGATCCACTACGTTCTTCCCCCACCGTCCAATTCGCCGTATCGTCGATCGACGCCCATCAACCCTGAACTGTCGTCCTGAACGCAGCAAACGGACCCGCACGTGCAGGTCCTTCGCTGCGCTCAGGACGACAAGCTCCACGTCTGCCCTCGCAACCATCTTCAACCAGGAGACCTCCATGCTGCTCATCCGCGAAGTGATGTACTGCAAGCCCGGCAAGGTCCGCCCCATGGTCGAGAAGTTTCTCGCGATGGCGAAGCTCAACGAGAAGATGGGTCAGGGAAAGATGCGCGTCATGACGGACTTCTGCGCCGAGCGGTACTGGACCATCGTCTCGGAATTCGAGGTGGAGAGCATGCAGGCGTTCGAGGAGATGATGAAGGGTCCGCCGAAAGGTGCGGCGGCCGAGATCATGAAGGAGATGGAGCGCATCATGACCGGCTATCACGACCTCGTGGAATACGGGCGGCGGGAGATCTACAAGATCGAAGGGTAGCGGTGCTAACAGGCACCTTACGCCGATGCAGCCGCCAGACCGTGCGCCGAGGGTGGTGACGCCGTCATCCCCGCCATTGCCTCGTGACGACGCCACATCCAATAGCTGGTCAGCACGAGCGCGAGTGAAACGATCGGGATGAGCAGCGTCACGTTCACCTGTCCGCTCTCCACGAACGACGCGATCGCGCCGCCGACGTCGAAAGTGAAGCCGGCATAGGCCCACTCGCGGAGGGTGCGCGGCACCGGCAGAAGGATGGCGGCCACGCCGAGCAGCTTGGCGATCCCGAGAATCGTGTTGAGGTAGTCGGGATAGCCGAGGGCCCGCATGACCTCAACCGATCCTTGGTTGTGCAGTATCTCGAAAACCCCGCCCTGCAGCATCATGAGCGCCACGAGAGCGGTGGTGATCCAGTAGACGACGTTCGTCGTCTTCGAGCTGTGCGGGACGGTCGAGCGAGTGGCGTTCATCGGAATCCTCCTGGCGAGTGACGTATGCAGAGTCGATACGGCATCCGGCGGGCGGCCGCTAGCCCTGGCGGTTCAGCAATTCGCCGAGCGTGTCGAGCAGCTCGCGCGTGCCCTCCTCGCGCTGCGCGGGATGATCGAGGCCATCCAGGGAACACGTCCTGCTCCGTGAAGACGAGCTGCGTGCCCTTGCCGCCCAATCGGTCGAGCCGTCGCTCTCAGAGCGCTCGTCGCTCGGCGAGCCACTGCTCCGCCGGTCGCAGCCCCTCGGGCCGGAGGTAGCAGGTGCGGATGCGGCCACCTTCTCCGTGCGCACGAGTTCGCTGTCCTCGAGGTGCTGGATGTGCTGCACGACCGCGGCGAGCGTGACGCGACGTGACATCATGGCCCGGCGGTGCTATGGTAGCGCTCCAGCCATCGAGCGAGGACCCATGTCTACCACGACTTCCGCACCAACCACCACCGCGATGATCGGCCAGGAACTGGTAGGTCTCTGTCGCGAGGGCCGAAACGGCGACGCGATCGATCGACTCTACTCACCGAATATCGTCAGCATCGAGTCGATGGGGAACGAGACCATGCCGGCCGAACTGCGGGGGATCGACGCCGTGCACAAGAAGCACGAGTGGTGGACGTCCAACATGGAAGTCCACTCGGCCAACGTGAAGGGACCGTTCGTGGGCGACGACGAGTTCGCGGTGTACTTCGAATATGACACCACGTTCAAGCCCACCGGCACGCGCAACTCGATGAGGGAGATGGCGCTCTACACCGTGCAGAACGGCCAGATCGTACGCGAGGAATTCTTCTACAAGACGGGCTGACGTCCTCTCAGGGCCGATTCGTCGCGGCCTGGGTGGTCGTCCACCGGAGCGTAGCCGGCGCCCCGAGAAAATTCGCGTACCGTGCTCGAGGCACGTCGAACGATTGCTTCTGCGCGGCCGTGAGCCGGACGAATGGCGCGGCCTCGAGCACCACCGCCTTCCGGCTCGCCGCTCGCTTCCATGTGCCACACACCCGCGCGTCGAGGACGAGCGTAGCGGCGAAGACTCCGTTCGCGGTCGACAAAACCCGGCCGGCATGCCGTGGCGCCACCATCGCGCTCCGGTCCTTGTAGCCGGCCATCAGCTCGTCGAAGCCGGGGAGCAGGTGCGCAGCCGACATCGGCGCGTCGGGGAGGGGCGCGCGACGCTCGTTGGACATCCACAGCTCGCCGTCCCCGATCTCGACACGCTCGAGCGACGATCGCGCGACGTGCAGGGCGATCTTTGCGTCGGCCACGGTGAGGCCCGTCCAGTAGGCGAAGTCGCGCAGCGCGGCCGGCCCATGGCTGCGAAAATATCGCTCGGCCAGGGTGCGGAGTGCATCCTCGCGGTCGAGCTGGCGGGAGGTGGGAACCCACTCGTCGAACAGCGCGAAGGTAGGCTCCGTCGGGGCATGAGGTCCCTGGCAGAGCATCCGCTCCATGGCGAGCTGCCGGATGATGTGGATGCCCCGCAAGCTGGAGGTGGAGACCCCGCCGGTCTGGAGCGCGGCGTAGAGCGCGCCGCGCGACAGCACCGGCTCGCGCGCCAGTGCTCGAGACAGGAGCAGGCGACAGCGCCGGAGCGCCGCGGGATCCAGCTCGAGCTGGCGATGGAGCGCCGCCACGCTCCTGATGACCCTCGGCGCCAGGAGCTCGAGCATCCAGCGCGCGTCGGCCGAGGGGACAAAGTGCAGCGTGCCGCGCATTGGCCAGGTGCGCACGATGGTGCGCTCGACGACCGCGCGCTCGACGTCGGCGCGGGTGGCGCCGGCGATGCGCAGGCCGATGGACCAGAGCGCGCCCGGGTAGTCCTGCGCCTGCACGGCGCCCAGGTGGGTGACCACCGCCTCGGGCGTCGTCGCAGATGG
>JALYXJ010000448.1 GCA_030947165.1 Gemmatimonadota bacterium | reverse complement strand
CATCATGCCCTTGATGGGATCGATGTTCGACAAACGGCCGTCCGCGAGCGCGTAGCCGACCGGCGTATTCATCCATGCATTCACCAGCACGACGAATACCGCCGACGCGGTGCCGGCGATCGCCACCAGCGCACCGGCGGCAAGATGCCCTCGCGGCCCCACGCGGTCCCACCCGTACAGGTAGACACCGAGAAAGATCGCCTCGGCGAAGAAGGCGAACCCCTCGAGCGAAAACGGGATGCCGATCATCGGGCCGGCGAGCCGCATGAAGCCTGGCCAGAGCAGCCCGAGCTCGAACGACAGCACCGTCCCGGAGACCGCGCCGACCGCGAACAGGATCGCCGTCCCCTTTGCCCAGCGGTGCGCCAGCTCGAGGTACGTCACGTCGCCGCTTCGTCGCCATCGCCACTCGGCGAGCACCATCAGGATGGGCATCGCGACCCCGATCTCGGCAAAGACGATGTGAAAGCCGAGGGAGATCGCCATCTGACAGCGAGCGGCGAGGAGATCGGTCACGTCGTCATGCGATGGAGTGAGGTCGGATGGTCTATGCGACCGTTCAGGGGTTCCGCTGTTTCCCGTGTACTCTACAGCTGCCGCTGTTTCCTGGCTTCGTCTCTGTGTCCTCTGTGTCCCCTGTGGTTCAAAGCAAACGGCTTTCAACCACAGAGCATGCAGAGAGCACCGAGGAGCAGCAGTACACCTGGACAGGCTTCTGGGCGCCAGCGCATCCGTCGACCCCAAAAAAGGCATCTTCTTGTCATTGCGGAGCTGACGTTGGTGCACAGAGGTCGTGCCCAATTGGTTAGCATCCGCCGGCTCCGTCGTTTGCTCCCATTCGTTGAAGGCATCCGCGCCAAAGGTGCACGACGGCGAGCGGCCGCGCCAACGCGACGCCCGCCCCTCGCGTAATGCCCCACGGAAGCGGAGATTCCCTCCGCGATCGGCATCGTCGCCACCAACGCACCTCTCCCGCCTCACCGACCACCACCGGAGCCTGCTCGATGGTCCGTCTCACCGCCTGGCACCTCACGCTCATGATCTCGGTCGCGCTCGTCTCCGGCGCACCGGTCACCCTCTCGGCCCAACGGGGCGCCGCCGGCAACGCGGCCGACTCCATCAAGTACAAGTATCTCAGTACGCCCCGGCTCGACGCCCTGAAAGGGGAAGCGGCCAAGGAGATCGACGCGCAGGCCAAGCAGATCCAGGTCATGGTCGACCAGGTGTTCTCCTACGGAGAGCTCGGCTTTCAGGAGTTCGAGACCTCGAGGTACCTCAGCGGCATCCTCGAGAGGAACGGCTTCACCGTGGAGCGCGGCGTGGCCGGCATCCCCACGGCGTTCGTGGCGCGTTGGGGCTCGGGCAAGCCGGTGATCTCACTCGGCAGCGACATCGACGACATCCCGCAGGCCACGCAGAAGCCGGGCGTGGGCTATCGCGATCCGATGACCGCGGGGGCGCCGGGACATGGTGAAGGCCACAACTCCGGGATGCCGCTCAACATCGCCGCAGCCCTCGTGGTGAAGAAGATCATGGAGCGCGACCACCTCCCCGGCACCCTCGTGCTGTGGCCTGGCGTGGCCGAAGAGCAGATGGCGGGGAAGGCCTTCCTCGTGCGCGCCGGCGTATTCAAGGACGTCGACGTCACACTCTTCGCGCACGTCGATCAGACGCTCGGCGTCAACTGGGGACAGTCGAGCCAGAACGCGCTCATCTCGGCGATCTTCAAGTTCAAGGGCTCGAGCGCGCACGCGGCCGGGGCGCCGTGGAAGGGCAAGAGCGCCCTCGACGCCGTGATGCTGATGGCGAACGGGTGGGAGTTCCACCGCGAGCACATGGAGCTGGCGCAGCGCTCACACTACGTGATCCCCGACGGCGGCGACCAGCCGAACGTCGTGCCGAGCACGGCGAGCATCTGGTTCTACTTCCGCGAGCGCGACTATCCGCGAACCCTCGCGATGTTCGAGGACGCGAAGAAGATGGCACAGGGTGCGACTCTCATGACGGGCACCCAGATCGACACGATCATGATGGTGGGCTCAGGGTGGAGCGGCCACTTCTCGCGCCCGATCGCCGAGGCGATGTACGAGAACATCAAGAAGGTCGGGATGCCGACCTGGGACGAGAAGGACCAGACGCTCGCGAGAGGAATCCAGCGAGAGCTCGGCGCTCCCGACAGTGGATTGACGGTCAAACCCGGTCGCCTTTCCGGGCCGCTGCCCGATGCGCAGCGAACCGGTGGCGGGTCGGACGACATCGGCGACGTGAGCTGGAACGTGCCGACCATCACCCTTCGCTATCCGTCCAACATTCCCGGCCTGCCGGGGCACAACTGGGCGAACGCCATCTCGATGGCCACGCCGATCGCGCACAAGGGCGTGGTCGCGGGCGCGAAGGTGCAGGCGATGACGATGCTCGACATCCTGCTCACGCCGAAGGTGGTGTCGGACGCGTGGGACTACTTCAACAACGAGCAGACGAAGACGGTGAAGTACCGGCCCTTCTTCGCGCCCACCGACAAGCCGCCCATCTGGCTGAACGAGAGCATCATGGCGAAGTACCGGCCCGAGATGCGAAAGCTGTACTACGATCCCACGAAGTACCCGACGTACCTCGAGCAGCTCGGCATCACCTATCCCACGGTGCGCCAGATCATCCCGTAAGTCGGGGCGGGTGTGGCTGTCTTCCTGAGCGAAGCGAAAGACCTGTCCGTTGGCGCGAGCGCTCCCATGCCGGGAGCGCTCACCCGGGGCCGGCGGCCTCGATCTCGCCGGCGAGGAGCGCCAGACAATGCGCGGCGAGCGAATGCGTGTCGTGCGTCGACCCGTCGGTTGCCCGCCACATGCACTCCGGTGTGGCGCCCTCGACGGGATACAGCACGAGGTCGCGCGACACGACTGCCCCATCCGGACGTCGCGGGACGCCGCGTCGCGACACGATGCCGCGCCACACCACCACATGGAGCTCGCCCACCGCGCCGTCCTTGTCGGAATCGGGAAACCACGACACGCTGAGCGCGGCCGTCGGCCCCTGAAGCACGCAGCCGTTCGGGCTCCGATGCTGTTCCACCGTCATGGGCGGCCGCTCGGCGCGCTTGATCACGCGCTCTGGGGCGAGCTCGTCCAGCAGTGCGTTCACGGCGCGCTGCGCCGCGCTCCGGTCCTTGGCCGTCGGAGGAACTGCCCACTTGGCGGGAGGGGTATCAGGGTTTCCCATGCCGGCAATCTATGCTGCGACGTCGGCCGGCGCACGCAGGAACAGCTGGGCGTACAGTCGTATTCCTTCGGCAACGTCGACCGAGATCCCATATGCCTGCTACGCCCTGCACGTACCTCCCCGCCGACCACCGCGGTCAGCGGCAGGAATACCTTCCCGGCCTGATCGATCACGCCGTCGAGCGGAGCGCGGTCTCCCACGGCATGCGCTTCCGGTTCGTGGCCACCGCCGAGCGGCTGCGACAGATCGCCACCGTGGCCGAGCATGAGCGGGCATACTGCGAAGCGCTGGAGTTTCGCGTCGGGCTTGGCTTGGGACGCGCCTCGCTCACGCTCGACGTGACCGGCCCCGCAGGCACGGAGCGGTTCCTGGCCCAGCTCCTCGACGCGCCCATCGCCGCGTAGGGCGGCGGTAGCCGTCGTCCTGAGGAGGCGAAGCGAGCGAAGGACCCGCACGTGCAGGTCCTTCGCTGCGCTCAGGACGACTGTGCCAGCGCCGCGACCGCTGCGGCGATCTCCAGGCGAATCGCCGCGTGGTGGATGAGCCCATCGTCGCCGATGCTGGCGCGAGGGACAGGGATGCTGACACACGCTGCTTCGACGATGGCCGTGCTCAGGTATCCGAGCACCGTCCGCAGCGACGCATGGGCATTGACCGCACCGGCCGGAGCGGCGGACGCATTGATCCATGCGACCGGTTTGCGATACATCTCGCCTCCACCGACGGTCCAGTCCAGGAGATTCTTGAACGACCCGGGCAGTGCGCCCGCGTACTCAGGCGTGCAGAAGAGCACCGCATCCGCGGCGGCGATGGATGTGCGGAGCGACGCGACCGTTGGTGGGAGTGGGTCGTGATCCGCGTCGGGATCGAAGTACGGCAGCGTCTCCATTCCCTCGTAGGTCTCGACGGCCACGTCATCGCGCGCGAGCGCCGCGACCGTTCGGAGTACCGCGGCGTTCACCGACCCGGTCCGGAGGCTGCCGCAGATCAGGAGAAGGCGAGTCGTCACGTGCCGACGTCCTTCGCCGCGGCGCGGCCCGCGGCACGACCGGAGAAGATGCAGCCGCCGAGGAAGGTGCCCTCGAGCGACCGGTAGCCGTGCATCCCACCCCCGCCGAAGCCGGCCACCTCTCCCGCGGCGTACAGTCCAGGCACCGGGCTGCCATCGTCACCAAGCACTCGGCTCGACAGATCGGTCTGGAGCCCGCCGAGCGTCTTGCGAGTCAGAATCGAGAGACGCACCGCGATCAGCGGCCCCGCTTTCGGGTCGAGCAGGCGATGCGGCGTGGCGAGGCGCGTGAGCTTGTCGCCAACATAGGCTCGCGCGCCGCGCATCGCGATGATCTGCGCATCCTTGCCGAACGCGTTCTCGAGCTGCGAATCGCGCGCGCGGATCTCGCGCTCGAGCGACGCGAGGTCGATGCGCGCGACGCCGGTGAGCGCATTCATCCCGTCCACGAGCGCGGGTAGCGTGTCGCGCACGATGAAGTCCTCACCGTGCCGCTTGAACGCCTCCACGGGCGGCGGCGCGCCAGGCAGCACACGGGCGAGCGTCTTCCGGATGCTGCGGCCCGTGAGATCAGGGTTCTGCTCGGAGCCGGAGAGCGCGAACTCCTTCTCGATGATTTTCTGCGTGAGCACGAACCAGCTGTAATCGTATCCAGAGCGCGCGATGTGCTCGAGCGTCGCGAGCGTGTCGAATCCGGGAAAAAGCGGAGGAGGGAGGCGCCGACCGATCGCATCGATCCAGAGAGACGACGGGCCGGGAAGAATGCGAATGCCGTGGCGATCCCAGATCGGGCTCCAGTTGGTGATGCCCTCGGTGTAATGCCACATGCGATCGCGGTTGATGACGCGCCCGCCCGCCGTCTCGGTGATCGCCAGCATGCGTCCGTCCACGTGCGCGGGCACGCCGGACAGCATGCGGGTCGGTGGGGGCCCAAGTCGCGACGGCCAGTTCTGTCGCACGAGGTCGTGGTTGCCGCCGATGCCACCGGCCGTGACGATCACCGCGGGCGCGCGCAGCGAGAACCCGCCAACGATGTCGCGCGCGCTCGCCTCGCCGCGGCCAACGTCGCTCGGCGCGAGGACGTCGCCCTGCACGCCGTCGACCACGCCATTCGTTCGCGAGATGCCGTTCACCCGGTGCCGGAAGTTGATCGTGACGAGCCCGCGGGCCATGCCATCCCGTACTCGCCGGAGGAATGGTTCGAGCACCCCTGGTCCGGTGCCCCACGTGAGGTGAAAGCGCGGCACTGAATTTCCGTGTCCCGTCGCGAGCGCACCGCCACGCTCCGCCCATCCCACGACCGGGAAGAAGCGCAGACCCTGGCCGCGCAACCAGGAGCGCTTCTCTCCCGCCGCGAAGTCGACGTACGCCTCCGCCCAGCGGCGTGGCCAGAGATCTTCCGGGCGGTCGAATGAGGCGGAGCCCAGCCAGTCCTGGAGTGCGAGATCGCGCGAATCGCGCACGCCGAGCCGCCGCTGTTCGGTCGAGTCCACGAGAAAGAGCCCGCCCAGCGACCAGAACGCCTGACCGCCGAGCGACGCTTCCGGCTCCTGGTCCAGCAGGATCACGCGTCTGCCGACGTCGACCACCTCGGCGGCGGCAACGAGGCCGGCGAGACCGGCGCCGACGACGATGACGTCAGCGTCCATCGGGCGCCTCGCGACAGTCGATGGATGCGATCAGGCGCGCGCTCCGTAGCCTCGCGCCATCGCAACCGCGAGTCCGACCATCACCGCCACCACCACTGCCTCGATCATGCTGATGGTCGCGATTCTTCGCGCTGTCTCCCCGTGCGATGCCGCGTCGAGCGCACCTCGCCCTCGCAGCTTCCGCAGGCGGAGGAGGGCGATCATCGGCCACGTCTCCAGCGCCAGGATGACCAGAAGCAAGAGCATCTTGGTGAGGAAAAGGTGATTGTGCAGGTAGTAGCTGGTGGCCTTCTCCGTGCCGCCGAACAGGCGGCCCACACCGGTGAGGATCCACAATCCAGCGGCGATTCCCCACCAGGTATCGGCGGCAAAGGCGCGCGACAAGGACGCATCGTCCGGCGGCATCCGGCGCAGCGCGGCCCCCCGCGCCCAGACGGCGCCGAGTCCGATGCCGAGCGCGATCAGGTGAGCCCAGGCGAGCAGCAAACGCAGCATTGGGGAGGTTCCGGTGAGCGGGGATGGAACAGTGCCTGCCATTGCTTGCAAAGTGAAGGGTTCGAGGAACCGCCGCGCGAACTGGCCGCACAGGGCCCGCCCGGCCGCGGCCGCTCACCAGCTCCCATCCGCGGCGATAGATTCCCCGGACGCGCCCACCGTATCCCGTTCCGCCTAGAGCCCGGATTTCCAGCCCATGATCCGTCGAGCAACCACGCTTCTTTCGTTCTGCCTTGCCACCGCCCTTTCGGCGCAGCCGCAGCGCATCGTTACGGCCGCCGACTACGCGCATGCCGAGCGATTCCTCGCTCAGACGACCTCACCGCTGGTCTTTGGCGCCGGCGTGCGGCCGACCTGGCTGTCCGGTGATCGGTTCTGGTATCGCACGACGAAGCCGAACGGTGTGGAGTTCGTCCTCGTCGATCCCGCCACTGGCTCGCGGAGTCGAGCGTTCGACCAGGCGAAGCTCGCCGCCGGTCTGACGGCGGCGACCGGCACGGCGGTCGACTCCATGCACCTGCCGTTCACGCTGTTCGAGTACGCACCCGACGGACGGGCCATTCGCGTGCGCGTTGGAGGACGTGGCTACGAGTGCGATCCGGCCACGGGCCGATGCGGCGCGGCGATGGATGACCGCGA
>JALYXJ010000444.1 GCA_030947165.1 Gemmatimonadota bacterium | reverse complement strand
CCACTGCACCGCACCCAACAGCTCCTCGGGCCGACCGAACCGGCCCATCGGCGTCTGCTTCACGATCGTGCGGGCGCGCTCGGTGAAGCTTCCGTCGGCGTTGATCAGCACGGCGCGATTCTGCTCGGAGACGAAGAAGCCTGGCGCGATCGCATTCACGCGAAACCCGTCTCCGTGTTTGCGCGCCAGCTCGACCGCCATCCAGCGGGTGAAGCTGTCGATGCCTGATTTGGCGATCGAGTACGCGAGCACGCCGCTCAACACGCGAATCGCCGCCATCGACGAGATGTTCAGCACGCAGCCGGAGCCGCCCCCTCGCTCGGCCATCGCTTCGCCGAAGACCATGGTCGGAATCACCGTGCCGTGCAGGTTGAGGCGTAAGGCTTCTTCGAATGCGTCCATCGGCACCTCGAAGATGCTCCTGGCGTCGCTGCGAGCGCGGGCGACATTCCCGCCGGCGGCATTGACCAGAATGTCCACGCGACCCCACGCGCGCAGCACCTCCGAACGCGCGGCCGTGAGCTGCGGCTCGTCGAGCGCGTCGGCGACGAGCACCATTGCCTCGCCGCCATGCTGGCGAATCTGCGCGGCGTGTGCTTCGGCTGCGTCGCGGCGGCGGCCGAGGATCGCCACCTTCGCATTCGCCGCGGCGAGTCCCGACGCAATGCTGCCGCCGAGCACGCCGTAGCCGCCCGTGACGACGGCGACGCGTCCCGCGATGTCGAACGAGGGTGAGGGGGCGGGCATTCACGTCATCTTACGCCGCGCACCGCCATCGCGCGACCGCGACGGACGACAGCTCAGGGCAGGAGCAGCGCGCCGAGATCCGCAAAGTTGTCGACGGACCGCAAGGTTGAGGGCACGCCGTCGCGCGCGACTACTCCCGTGAAGGCGACGAATGCGCCCGAATCGGCCGGGGCGAGCATCTCCGACTGCCGCGTGCCGACATACACGGTCCGTCCGCCCGCCGCGTCGCGCTCCGCGTGGTCGCGAAGCAGGGCGGACACGTCGCAGCCGACGTACGCGCCAAGTGTGTCGAAGCGAAGGCGAGGGGCGAGGATCTCCGCCGTGCCCAATCCCAACGCATTGGCCACGCCGAACAACGCTTCCTGGGCCACCTCGCTGGCGATGGTCACGGAGATGCCCGCACGGCGAAGACGTCGTGTCGCGTCGACGACACCGGGCAGCATCGCGCCGACGTACGCCTGCCCCAGGTCATTGATCTCGGAGCGCCGCGGGCGCAGCAGCGCGAGCCTCGCGCGTGAGAGCTCCGCCCAGCTCCAGCCCGCTTCCTTGGCCCGTGCATGCAGCTCCGACAGGCGCGTGAGGATGCCGTCATCGCGGCGTTCGATCAACCAGGCGAGGCCGTGGACATTCGAGACGGTCGCGTCGACTTGAAGGACCACACCGTCCACCCCGCCGCTCGTCGCATCGCCCTGCTCGGGACGGATAGTCGGGCGGTCGGAGGCAAGGGACGCGTACTCGCGAGCTGGTTCCATGGGCTATCCAACGAGAGGGTGACGGCGTTCGACTTTGCAATGATGTCGTCGCCATGCAGAAAGCGCAACGACACATAAATAGTTCGCCACCAGCAACCCGATCTTTTGTAGGTTTGACTTACAATCCCTGCACCCTTTGCACGTTTGCCCGCGCGCCGCGCGCATGTCTGCGTTGCGGCCCCGACGGTTTGCCCACCCCGGCGATCGCGTGGAAGCCGACATGAGAGTTTTCTCATGCTCGTTAACTGCCAAGTGATTTCCTCCCAATGAGTTCCCTTGCTTGCGCCAGGGCTCGGCGGGCGTATCATTTCTACTCCCCTCACTGATCATCTGTTTCTGCGTCGCATTCACGGAACACGCTCGCGATGATTCTCACCGCCAACCAACCGATGTCAGGCGCGACGACGCTGCCATTCACGGTGTGCGTCGTCGGCGCGCGCGAGGAAACGCGGACGCGTCTGCTGGATCTTCTTCCGTTCGGCGACGAGAACGTGTCACTCCTCGAGCCCGCGGTGTGGGAGGATAGCGATCTCGAGCGGCAGTCACCCGATCTCTTCATCGTCGACGTGGGCCGCGATGCACGCGCGACAGCCAGCGCGGTGCAGCATGCGCGGCGCCGCTGGCCGAGCGTCACGATCCTGTGCCTCTACGCCGCGTCGTGCGAAGATGCCGTCGCCATGATGGACGCCGGTGCGGACGACGCGATCACGGCCGAGGCACCGTGGCCGATCGTGGCTGCCCACTTGGCGGCGGCGGTGCGGCGCGTCCAGCTCTCCAACGCGCAGCTCCGCATCGCGTTCGGCGATCTCGTCTATGACCGCGAGTCGCGCCGCGTCTGGTGTGCCGGCCGCGAGGTCCAGCTCACGCCGAGAGAGTTGCGCCTGTTCGACATCCTGTTTCTGCGGGCCGGCGCACCCGTGTCCGCCGAGACGTTGTACGACTATGTCTGGCGCGAAGAGGGAACGCACACGTCCAACTCGCTGGCCGTCTACGTGGGCTACCTGCGCCGCAAGCTGACGGGCAGCCGGGTCGCCGTCCTGGAGACGCTGCGCGGACAGGGATACCGACTCTCTCAGCGACGCGAGCCCTGAGCCGCGCCGAGTGCCGCCTGCCGGTTCAGAAAATGTGCCCGGCGTTGAACTCGAGCAGCATGGTGGAGAGTGAGCGGCCGTGCAGGCGGATCGCCAGCGGACCCGCGACGGTGCGCGTGCCGACCGAGAGCCCGATCCCGACGACGCGCGAATCGATCGCATCGCGCACGCCGGCGGCCACGTTGCCGACGTCGCCACGCAGCGCGACGAACACGTTCGGCACGGCTTCCCACTGCACGGCTGCGCCGAGCTGCGCGACGGCGAATCCGTTCCGCTCCTGCACGTGCAGCCCGGCGAACGGCACCTGGGCCTCGGCCAGCACCGCCGACGGCGTGAGGCTGCCGAGAAAGTAGCGGTAGCTCAACGGGACGGTGCTGTCGGGGGTCGTGGCGCCGACGGTCGTGCGAGCGTGCAAGGACACGCGACCGGCGATCGGCACGGCGGCAGTCGCACTGACGTACCGACGTGAGAAGCTCGGCCCACCGACCCCGGCGCGCTCATAGCGCGCCTGCAGCGCGGTGCCTTTCGTCGGGAAAGAGGGTTGATCCAGGTTGTCCCACCACAGCAGCCCGGCTGCGCTGAGGAAGGCGCGCTGGCGCGTCGAGTCGATCGCGGAGATCGACGCGCTGGTGTGATCGTTCTCACCCTTCAACTGAATGCCACCGCCCCCGCCGCCGATCGCCGCGCCGGCGGTGACGTTGGCGCTCGTCACGCGCATGGCTGCCTCCGCGACGCGGTGTCCCCCTTGGTAGAAGTCCATTGGTGAGCTGAAGTAGGAGGCTCCCGTGCCCAGCACCCAATGCGACCTGATGGTGCGGCCGCGCGCGACGTCGAGCGCGACGCGGGTCTGCTCTCCGAGTCGCAGCGAGAGCCGCCCCGTAGACCCGAAGCCGAACAGGTGGCGCACCGTCGCGTTGAAGAGCAGGGCCGCGTTATAGCGGTCGTCGTAGCGGAATCCGAAGTCGACGCGGTCGGCCTTGTCGCCCTGCGCCATGATCACGGCCACGGCGCCACTGTCGGTGTCGAGCACGGAGTAGCTCACCGTCTCGAACAGTCCGCTCGCATAGGCGGGCGCGGTTGCGTGTTTCATCCGGTCCGGGTCGACGACGGGGGGCGAGTGCAGATCGAGCGTGGCCGCCACGAAGTCGCGCGCCTCCGGGGGGGCGGCCACGATCGTGGCGCCTTTGAGCAGCACCGGACGCCGGCGATCGCCGGGTGGAATTCCCGCGGGGGGCGGGGCGGGTCCGCCGGTGATCCCGACCAGTCGACGCAGCTGGGCCTCAACGATGCGCGCGGCTGAATCGCCCCGTTCGATCCACTCAGCCGTGCGGTCGAACGAGAGATAGCCCAAGCCGGTGAGGTCCGGCCGGATGTACACGTCGCAGCGCCGTCGCTCCTCGAGCGTGGACTCGCTGCCGTGATAGCTGACCGCCTGGTTCAGCACGTCGACGATCGAGTGCAGTTCGCGGGCGTCGAGCAGCGGCTCGGACACGTCGCTGCAGATGACCACGTCGGCGCCGAGGGCACGCGCGTCCCGCGCCGGCAGGTTGCGTGAAAGGCCGCCGTCGAGCAGCACCCGGCCGTTGAGCGTGACGGGTGCGAACACGCTCGGCAGCGACATGCTCGCGCGCATCGCGCCGGCGAGCGAGCCGCTATCGAGCACAACCGCGTCGCCGGTGGAGAGATCCGTGGCCACGGCGCTGAACGCGAGGGGCAGGCGATGAAAGTCGCGCACTGAGCGCACCGGCCAGGTGAGACGGGAGAACAGCTCGTCGACCTGCTGGCCGGCGATCGCCCCCGACGGCAGGCCGATGCGGCCATGGCGCATGGGGAGCGATAACAGAGTCCCGCTGCCGCGGATCTGCGCGAACGGCTCCATCGGCGCGACGTCCGGCGAGTCGTCGAACAGCGCGAGCCAGTCGATATCGAGGGCTATCCGCTGGAGGTCGGCGGCCGAGTACCCGGACGCGTACAGTCCGCCGACGAGGCTGCCCATGCTCGTTCCAGCGACCGCGTCGATGCGAACTCCCGCGCGCTCCAGCGCGCGCAGCACGCCGAGATGCGCCAGGCCACGCGCCCCGCCACCGCTCAGCGCCAAGCCGATGCGGGGGCCTGGATGGCGCGGCTCGCCGCTGGTGTTCTGCCCCTGCCCCGTCGCGGTCGCCGGCCACGCGAGGCACAACAAGGCCGCGGACGTGGCGAGCCGCAGGCGGTGGAGGATGGGCGTGAGGGGCAAGAGCGTGCTCTGTTTTGGAATGCCGCGGACTGTGCAGAGAGGACGATCCAGCGGCAGGGCCTTAACCTTGTGCCGCAATCCAGCCCACCCGTTGCCGGCGCGCGCGCTCGTGTGACGCGGCTCACCTCTGCGGCACCGCTCGATCATCGAGTGCCAGAGCGGCCGTCTCGCTCGTCATCCCCGGTCGAATGGAACGACACCAGAACGACAGCAGAATTCACGGAAACGACGGAAAAGGCAGGAAACGACGGATCGCCCCGCGTAGGGTCTGTCTCCCAGCACCGCAGCCAGCTCCGCAGCAAGAAAAGAAGATGCTTTGGGGTTGACGGGACGCCGCCGGGCGCCTGTGCCCTTTTCGGTGTGCTTGATCCGCCCTTTCCTGCCTTTCCCGTCGTTTTCGTGAATTCTTTGTCGTTGCAGTTCGAGAATCCGTGGATGGTCCGACAATCCGAAGGTGCTGAGGAATAGATGCGAGTGTCCCACTTCAATTCCGTCGTCGTCGTCTGCGCCTTGTTCGCTACGATGTCCGAGATGGCGTCGGCGCAGATCACAGCCGGACAGCCCGTCGGCCCACCGGCGAGCGCCGCCGCCGTGCCGACCTTTGCGCCGCTATCCGCCCGCCAGGTACAGATCGGCGACAGTGTTCGCATCCCGCTCGTCGTGAACGATCTGCCCATCGGATCGGTCGTCGAGTTCCGTCTCGAGCGCCAGCCGGCCACGGCCAGGGTGGAGAACGGCATCCTGCGCTGGCGTCCGTTGCGTGCCGACGCCAATACGACCTACGATGTAGGCGTGCATGCGATCGTCGGCGGAAACGAAGTGGCGCGCGGCAGCGTCACCATCACCGTTGCCGACGCGCATCGACCGCCGATCATCCGTCAGCCCACCGACCGCATCATTCCCCCTGGCGACTCGTTGACGCTCCAGATCGAAGCGTCCGATCCCGACGGCGACGTGCCGTCGTTTGCCGTCACCAACGTCACTGACCCGTCGCAGCCGCCGCGATTCGACGGGAAGACGAGCACCCTGACGTGGCAGGCGCCGCGCGGAACGGCCAACCGTGTGTACCTCTGGCGGATTACTGCGAGCGACGGCGACGGGGGTACGGCCACGACGGAGCTCCACGTCTCGGTCAAGTCACAGAACGTCGCCCCCGTGTGCTCGCCCATCCGATCGTACAAGCGGGAGGAAGGCGAGCTGGTCGACGTCGCCCTCGAGGCCGACGACGCGAATGGCGACTCGCTGACCTACCATCCGCTCGCGACGCTACCAAACGGAGCACTGAAGGGCGCGACCTATCACTGGAGCATTCCGTACGGGTTCGTCCTGCCTACGCGCCAGGACAGCACGGTGCGGTTCGAGTGGCGGGCGGCGGATCTGTCCGGCGCGAGCACGAGCTCCAACTGCTTCGCCCTCGTGACGGTGTTCCGCTCGATCGCCGACGGGCCGTTCCGAGCCAAGCAGGAGCAGCACCGGCAGCTGATCACCGACGTGCGGGCGCGGCTCGCCACCATGGGCGCGACAGAGACGGCCACGCGAGACTCCCTGGCGGCGGCAGCGAGCAAGAAGCGGCTGGTGAAGCGGGCGTCGCTCGTGAGCGCCCTCGTAGGCGGACTGCTCCAGATCGCCAAGTCGGAAGACACCCGACGCATTGCCGCCGGAATCTCCGCCACAATCACCGTCGGCTTTGGTGGCTGGGAGGCGACGATCGAGGACG
Source organism: Gemmatimonadota bacterium (assembly GCA_030947165.1). Next base: position 1,438 of record JALYXJ010000444.1, on the reverse strand, counting down.
GCGGCCCACTCTCCACACGCGCCGAGTCGATCGCCCAGGAAAAGAACACCCTCCAACGCGCGCTCACGCGATTCCTTCGAAAGTACGGCGAGACGGTGAGCCGCGACGCGCTGTTGGGAACGAGCTACGAGGCCGACTACCAGGACCTGTTCGATCTGCAGATCGGTGGGAGGCGGAGCTAGCGGTGTCGGGATCAGGACGACTTCTCTCGCCCCCTCGGCGCGACGAGCCGCTCGACGACCGCCAGCCCGCCATCCACCACCAGCGCGAGGAGGGCCGCGGGTAACGCGCCCATGAGGATCATCCGCGTGTCGGCGAGCGCCAGCCCCGCCACGATCGGCTCGCCCAGACCACCAGCGCCGATGAACGCGGCGAGCGTCGCCGCGCCGACCGTGATGACCGCGGCCGTGCGAATGCCGGCCATGATCGCCGGTGCCGCCAACGGGAGACGAACGCTCGCGAGAAGCTGCCCGGGCGTCATTCCCAGCGCCCCCGCCGCCTCGACCGCATCCGGATCAGCGTGGCGCACACCACTATACGTGCCGCGCACGATGGGATAGAGCGCGTAGATCCACAGCGCGAGCAGCGCCGGCACCACGCCCACGCCAAGCAGCGGTATCATGAAGGCGAGCAACGCGATGCTCGGAATGGTCTGCAGCACGCCCAGCACGCCGATCACCGGCTCGGCCGCCACCCGCGCTCGCTCGAGGGCGAGGCCGAGGGGAAGCCCCACGAGCAGCGCGGCGCCGAGTGCCACCAGCACGAGCAGCAGATGGCGCAGTGTGAGGGCGCCAATCGTGGCGCGGCGCTGCCACAGGTACCGCGCGAAGCTCTCCCGGCTGCTCGGGGCGGGCGCGGCCACGGCCTCGCCATGCACGACGCCGAGCTCCACGAGTGCATCGGCCCCGACACGTGCCACGTCCTCCCCGTCGACCTCCACGCGTCGGTTGAGCGCGCGCATGCGTTGCTCGTCGAGCCGGTCGCTGAGGAGAGTGAGCGCCGCGATGGCGTCCGGGCGCTCGCGCGCGAGCCGCGCGCCGACGAGGGCCGCGGCCTCGTATGGCGGAAAGAAATGCTTGTCGTCCACGAGGGTGACGAGGTCGTAGCGCGCGAGCAGGCCGTCGGTGGAGTAGCCGTCGATCACGTCCACCGCCCCGGCGACGAGCGCCTGGTACTTCACCGCCGGCGCAAGTGGCCGGACCGCCGCCGGACGCAGCCCGTACACGCGCGCGAGTCCCGGCAGCCCGTCCGGCCGTCCGATGAAGTCCGCGGTGAGGCCGGCCCGGAGGTGGCTGCCTTCCCGGGCGAGGTCGCTCAGCGTGCGCAGGCGATAGCGGGCCGCCACCTCTCGGCGCACGACGATCGCGTAGCTGTTCTGAAAGCCGAGGGGCGGAAGCCAGCGCATCCCGTAGCGCGCCGCAAAGGCGCGCGAGACGTG
>JALYXJ010000414.1 GCA_030947165.1 Gemmatimonadota bacterium | reverse complement strand
CGCGGGTGGCAAGCCGCCCCGGTTCGCCATCGTGAGCCGCGATGGGCTCTCCATCATGCTGCGCCTGGTGCCTGATGCCGCCGGCATCGTGCCGAACGAGCGACAGGGCGGCACGTGGGACGCCTTCTTCTGGGTGAACGACGCGCAGTCGCTCTGCGACGAGTTGCGGGCGAACGGCGCCGAGATCGTGTACGGCCCGATCATCCAGGACGAGTACGACATGAAGGAGTTCGCGGCCCGCGACCTCGATGGCCACGTACTCGGCTTCGGGCAGGACTGGCCGCGAGCTAGTCCGCCAGCAGCGCCGGCGTGAGCACGCGCCGCGCTTTCACGAAGCGGTCGCGCAACTTGGCCACGTAGGGATCGCGCTCGTCGTCGAGCCGTTCCACCGAATAGCCGCCGCGGCCGAGCGCCAGGTGCACGATGCGCCGGCGTCCCAGCGCGATCGCCACGTGGGTGACGTGGCCATCGACGCGATCCGAGAAGAAGAGCAGGTCGCCGGCACGCGAGTTCATCATGTCCTTGTCGGCCGCCGCGCCCTGCTCCGCCTGCTGCCAGGCATCGCGCCGGAGCTGGATCCCATGCAGGGCGAAGGTCGTCTGCACGAGCCCCGAGCAGTCCGCGCCCCAGGGGGTCACCCCGCCCCACAGATAGCTGGTGCCCTCGAAGAAGAGCTGCGCCGTCCGCGTGATCGCGCCCGCTTCCGTGGGAAAGCGTGTCGCTTGTTCGGCAAGGTGGATCACCTCGCCCGTCTTCACCCGCTCATCCGGCGCGAGCAGGGCGCGGAGTGGCATGGCGCGCCGTCCACCCGAGCCATCGGTGGTGATGCAGCCGAGCGACATCCGACTGAGGCGAAGGCTCTGGCGGGCCCCCGCATCCGGGGCGGGGGACAGATAGCCCTGGTGGACCCAGCCTTCGTACTCGTCGGGCCCGCGGACGCGATACCAATCGTCGCGCTGTTCGAGCAGATCGATGCAGCACCCGGCCACGAGCTGCGAGATCTGCGCGCTTGCGACGCGCGGCTCGGCGAAGACCTGCGCCAGCGGCGTGCGCACGATGGCGCAATGTTCGTCCCTGTCCTTCATCATCCGGATAGAATGTCACCGGGTGCACGCGTGCGCACACCTCGCTCGATCGCCATCTCCAGTGCGCGCACGGCCAGCACCTCGACCGCGGCGGGAACCGCCGATACGCCGCGGGCGATCGGCGCGGTCGCAAAGATCACGTCGCCGTCGAAGCTGGTGCCGGCCGGCGTGATGCGCCGGAAGAGCGCGGCGCTCGCGGCGCGGGCCACGCCCGTGAGCTGCACCTGACTCAACTCCGCGTTGGTGCTCACCACACACAGCGTGGTATTGTGTCCCGCGGTCGGCGCGAACGTGCCCCCCCCAGCGGCGGAGGCCTGACGCGCCAGCCAGCTCTCGCCGTCGATCCATGCGCCATCGGCGCCCCGCGCGCCAGCCACGATCCGACCCTGCGCATCGCGGACGTCGCCGAGTGCGTTCACCACGGCGAGGGCGCGCACCGCGACGGGACCCGCCTCGGCCGCTCCACAGCCGATCCCGCCCTTCACGCACGCCGCCAGCCCCGCCGCCTTGCCGACCGTGGCGCCCGTTCCCGCGCCCACCGAGCCCTCTACGACGTCCGCCGTTGCGGATTCACATGCGGCGTACGCCATCTCGGCCGTGGGGCGCGCATCGAAGCGCCCCAGGGGCGCGAGATCGAACACGACGGCGCCCGGCACGATCGGCACCACGCCGGCGCCGACGGAGAAGCCGCGCTGCCGTTCCTCCATCCAGCGCACCACGCCGGCCGCAGCGTCCAGACCGTAGGCCGAGCCGCCGGTCAGAAAGATGGCGTCGACGCGGTCCACGAGATGCCCGGGAGTGAGCGAGTCGATTTCACGCGTGCCGGTCGCACGGCCGAGGACGTGTGCGCCGCAGCGAAACGCGTCCACCGCGCCGCGCAGCACCGTGCACCCCGTAGCTCCCGCGGCGTCCGTCGCATGCCCGACGACGATTCCGCAGGGCTCGAACGACGT
>JALYXJ010000412.1 GCA_030947165.1 Gemmatimonadota bacterium | reverse complement strand
GGCGCACGGTGACCTCGGTGAGCGCGCCGAGCGTGCCCCACGCGCCGGTCATCAGACGCACGAGATCGAATCCCGCGACGTTTTTCACCACGCGTCCACCGGCGCGCACGATGTCCCCCGTGCCGCTCACGAGCTCGCACCCGAGCACCTGATCGCGCGGCGTACCGTACGCCGACGCGAGCGGACCCCACGACGCGGTCGCGACCGTGGCGCCGACTGTGCCCTCGGGCGCACCGGGAGGATCGAGCGGCAGCCATTGACCCTCCGCGCGCGTCACGCGCTCGATCTCCGCAAGCGAGGTCGCCGCCATCGCGGTAAGCGTGAGATCGCCCGGCTCGTATTCCACGATGCCGGTGAGCGCGCCGAGCTCGAGTCGCTCGGTGGCCTCACTGGGACGTCCGCCCCCGAGCCAGGTCCCCGCGCCGACGATTCGCAGCGCCATGGACGACGCCTGCGCCGCGCGCATCCGCTCCGCCACCGCCAGCGCACCGGCTGTTGCCGGACGAGCGCTCATGTCCGGCCGCCTGGCCGCGCGGCGGGTGCGGCGTGCCATTCGCGGCAGCTGTGCATGGGCACGACCTTGCCCGGATTCGCGCGGCGATGCGGATCGAACACCTCGCGCAGCGCGCACATCGCGCCGAGGGTGGCCGGCGCGAACAGCGACTCCATATACGGCAGCTTGTCGATCCCTATCCCGTGCTCGCCGGTGACGGTGCCGCCCGCGCTGATGCAGGCCTGCATGATGGCTGACATCGCTTCATGCACGCGCGCCGCCTCGTCGGCGTTCGTGGCGTCGTAGCCGATGTTGGGATGGAGGTTGCCGTCGCCCGCATGGAACACGTTGCACACGTGCACACGATACCGTTCGGCGATCCGTTGGATCTCCGCCAGCGTCGCCGGGAGTTTGGTGCGGGGCACCACGGCGTCCTGCACGACCAGGTGCGGCGAGATGCGCCCCATTGCCCCGAAGGCCTTCTTGCGGCCCTGCCAGAGGCGCGCGCGCTCCGCCGGATCGGTGGCGGTGCGCACCCCGCGCGCGCCCGCGGCGCGACAGAAGCCGGCTACGCGCGCCACGTCGTCGTCGATCCCCAACGCCGCCCCATCCAGCTCGATGAGCAGGATGGCCGCGGCGTCGGTGGGATAGCCGGCGGCGTAAATGGACGCCTCCACCGCCTGGATGCTCGCGCTGTCCATCATCTCCAGCGCCGCGGGCACGATGCCGGTGGCGATGATCGCCGAGACGGCCGCCGCCGCCGTCGCGATGGAGGAAAAGTCCGCGAGGAGGGTGCGCACTGCTTCCGGGTTGCGCTCCAGCCGCACCGTCACGTCGAGCGCCACGCCGAAGCAGCCTTCGGAGCCGATGAACGCGCCGAGCAGATCGTAGCCTTCACGCTCGCCCTCCGGATTACCGAGCGACACGATCTCGCCACTCGGGAGCAGCGCGGTGAGACCGAGCACGTGGTTGAGGGTCACACCGTACTTGAGGCAGTGTGGGCCGCCCGCGTTCTCCGCGACGTTGCCGCCGATCGTGCACGCCGTCTGGCTCGAGGGGTCGGGGGCGTAATGGAGACCGAACGGCGCGGCGGCGCGCGAGAGCGACGCGTTCACCACGCCTGGCTCTACGACCGCCCGTGCGTCGTCTGCGTCGATCGAGATGATGCGCGTGAGCCGATTCAGTCCCAGGAGCACCACGCCGTCGGCGAGCGATCCACCCGAGAGCCCGGTGCCTGCGCCGCGCGGCACGAACGGCACCTGCAACTCGGCCAACAATCGCACCACGGCGATGGTCTCGTCGCGCGTGCCGGGAAACACGGCAAGCGAGGGGCGTGCCTGATAGCCGGGCAGGCCATCCGACTCATACGAGCGCAGTTCGCCGGCGCGCATGAGCACACGTCGCTCGCCGACGATCTCCGCCAGGCGCGCCGCGAGCGCCGAGTCCGTGGGGGAGAGTGCGGCGACCGTCACGGCATCACTGCGCCTCGGCGACCGCGACGTCCGCCGGTGGGCATACCACCTTCAAGGCATCGCGCCGCAGCTCGTACTCCAGCGGCGTATTGAGCGACACGATCTCGCCGTCGACGGCCACCTTGCCCACGCCATTCATGCCGATCCGGCAACGGTCCACGATGAAGCTGTCGAACTGCGGGGTGTGCGCCACGGAATCGACGCCGCGCGTGACGGCGTTGAGCGTCGTGGCGAACAAGCGCGCCCGCGAACGGCCCTGCACCACCATCACGTGCAGCCCGCGCTTCCCACCCTGCACGCGTTGCCCCAACAGCGGCACCTGAAGCTCGCGCTCCCCCACGCCGATGAATACCAGCGGCGTGCGGTAAATACGCTTGCGGCCCTCGACCTCGACTTCCACCGCCATGAGACGAAAGCTGAACACGATGCGGAACGCGGCGAGCATGGACGCCAGCCGGTAGCCCACCCGCTTCTCCAACTCCTCGCGGACGCGGACGTAGCGGACGTAGACACCAACGCTGCTCGTGTTGAGAAAGATGCGGCCGTTCACCATCCCGACGTCCACGCCGCGACATACCTCGCCCGCGGCCATCGTCACCGCCTCGGCCGCCACCGTGCTGATGCCGAGGTCCTTCGCGAAGTGGTTGAGCGTGCCCCCCGGGAGCACCGCCAGCTCGGCGGGCGTCTCGAGAAGCTGCGCGGCCGCCGTGCTGATCGTGCCGTCGCCGCCGGCGACGAGGATCCGGCGGGCTCCCCCCTCCACGAGCTGCTTCACCGTGGACGCAATCTCGGTCGGCTGCACCTCATGCACGTCGAACGCTCCGCTCTCTCCGAGCGCCTTCCGCGCCTTGTCGGCGGTGCCCGATGCGACGTTCACAATTGCCGGGATCCGATCAATCATGTCAGCCTGCGCCAGGGAAGAAGTCGTCCTACACCGCTCCATCGGGAGCCGTGATCGTCGGGGAGCGTGACCGTCGCCTTGCGCTCGAGCTTGCCCCAACCC
>JALYXJ010000393.1 GCA_030947165.1 Gemmatimonadota bacterium | reverse complement strand
TTGTAGTCGAAGATGCCCAGCCGCTGCCAGAGCGTGATGCGCACGACGCCGATGATCCCGAGAATGGCGCCGAGTGCCAGCCCCGTCGGCAGCTCACGAAGCGCGACGCGCCACCAGTCCCGCAGCGTGATCTCCCGCAGCGCCATGGCACGCGTGATGAGCGACGTCGCCTGCGATCCCGAATTGCCCCCCGAGCTCATCACGAGCGGTACGAACAGGACGAGCGCCGCCACCTTCTTCAGCTCGCCGTCGAAGTGCTGCATCGCCGATGTCGTGAACATCTCGCTGACGAGCAGGACGCTCAACCACCCGCCGCGCTTCTTCAGCATGCTGAGAAATCCGATCTGCATGTACGGCTCGTCGAGTGCCTCCATGCCGCCGAACTTCTGTACGTCCTCCGTTTGCTCCTCCTGGATCGCGTCGATCACGTCGTCGACGGTGATGACGCCGATGACGTGGTTCGACTCGCTCACCACCGGCACGACGACGAGGTCGTAGTTGGTGATGACTCGCGCCACCTCTTCGCGGTCGGCGAAGGGGGACACGCTCTGGACCTCGCTCCAGGCGGTGTCGGCGAGCAGCGTGCCTTCGGGCGCGGCGAGCAGCTCGCGCAGCGACAGGACGCCGGCCAGCCTTCCTTCGGAGTCCGTGGTATAGATCGCGTGCATCGCCTCGCGTCGGCCGCTGCGCGCGATCACGCGCACCTTGCGCAGCGCTTCCTCCACCGACGTGGTCGCCGGCTCGGAGACGAACTCCGTGGTCATCAGACCGCCGGCGGTGTCGGGGTCGTACTTGCGGAGCTGCTCGGTGACGCGGCGCGCTTCGGCCGGCATCTCCTCGACGATCTCGTCGGCGTGCTCTTCGTCGAGCTCCTCCAGCACGTCGGCGCGCTCGTCGGGCGTCATCGCGCTCACGAGCTCGGCCGCCTGCTCGGGGCTCATCGCCTCGAGCACCTGGGCGCGCACTTCCTCGTCGAGATACTCCAGGATGGACGCCGCGCGATCCTTTGGCAGCGCCGCGAGGAACACCGGGATCTGCTCCAGCGGCATCGCTTCGGCGACGTCGGCCAGATCCGCCGGATGCAACTCCTCCGTCTCGGCGGCAATGAGCTGCGGAGACTCGTCGAGCATCACGAGGATGTCGGGGGCGAGGAGCGCGCCGATCGGCTGCTCCTCGGGGTTGTGCGGGGGTGGAGTCATGACGTCCTCGGCGGCTGAGGCGGACAGCCCGTCAAAGTAGGCTGAAGGGGGTGTGCGCAACAGCCCGCCGCAGCCAGGGCGTCAAGCCGAGCTTACAACAGCGGCAGCCGCCTCCGCTCCTCTTCAGCCAGCGTCACCTCGTAGCCCGACACCGCGATCGCCTCGCGCAGCGCGTCGACGGTCGCGCGGCCGTCGTGCTCGATCGTCGCGCTGCCGATTCCTACCTCGGCGGAGACGATCCCCTCTACCGGGGTGAGCGAGGTGAAGACCGCCTGCACGCAGCGTTGACAGGTCATTCCGGCGATGCGGAGCCGAGTGATCATCCCGCAATATGCGCCGTCGCGCGTTGACGCTGCACCTTCCGCCGGGCGAGATTCAGCGATTCCGTGATTCCGCCGACCCGTACCCGGACCACATGCCTTCTCCCTCCCGCGCCGTCGCCTTTCTCGGGCTCGGTTCCATCGGACGTCCGATGGCCGCCCGCCTCGCGCACGCGGCCGACGTCAGCCTCACCGTGTGGAACCGCACCGCCGCCACGGCCGACGCGTTTGCGAGCGAGCATGGCGTCCGCACCGCCCGCACTCCCGCCGCCGCGGCGTGGGGGGCGCAAGTGGTCATCACCTGCTTTCCCGTCTCGGCCGACGTGGAGTCGGTGCTCGACGGCCCCGACGGGTTGCTTGCGGGGCTATCGAAGGAGACGGCGCTCATCGACTGCACGTCGGGCGACCCGGCGACGTCGAAGCGGATCGCGGCGCGGCTCGCCGAGCGGGGGGTGGACTACCTCGACGCGCCGGTAAGCGGCGGTGTGAAGGGGGCCGTCGAGGGCATCCTCACCGTGATGGTCGGCGGCGATGCGGCCGTGCTCGAGCGGGTCCGGCCGATCATCGAGACCTTCGGCAAGAAGATCGTCCACTGCGGCCCGGTCGGCACCGGCTCGGCGCTCAAGGCGGTGAACAACGCGCTCCTGGCCGTGCACATCTGGAGCGCGGGGGAGGGGCTCGTCGCCCTCGCCAGCGCGGGGGTGAAGCCCGAGGTCGCCCTCGACGTGATCAACGCGTCGAGCGGCCGCTCGAACTCGTCCATGAATCTCTTTCCGGAGCGCGTGCTCGGCCGCGCCTTTCCGCGCACATTCCGTCTCGCACTGCTGGACAAGGACATCAACATCGCCGCCGGCGTCGCGCGCGAGCAGAAGGTGCCGTCCCCGCTCATCCAGCTCACCGCCGAGCTCTTTCGCATCGCGCACAACGCGCTCGGCGAGGAGGCCGATCACGTGGAAGCGGTGAAGGTGATCGAGCAGTGGGCGGGACAGGAGATCGTATGACCACCGCCTCGCCACCGCGCGCCGGCTCGGACGCCAACCTCGCACGCACCGTGGAGGAGATCCGCGCCGACTTTCCCGCGCTCGAGCGCCGAGAGCAGGGGCAGGCGGTCGCGTACTTCGACGGGCCGGGTGGCACGCAGGTCCCGCGAGCCGTCGCCGACGCGATGACGAATTACCTGTTTCACCACAACGCGAACACGCACTGGGCCTATCCCACCAGCGTGGAGACCGACGCGCTGCTGGCGCAGGCGCGCGTCGTTTTCGCCGACTTCTTCAATGCCACGCCCGCGGACGTCTCGTTCGGCAACAACATGACGACGATCGCCTTCCACGTCGCGCGCGGGCTCGCCCGCGAATGGAAGGAAGGCGACGAGATCGTCGTGACGGAGCTCGATCACCACGCGAACGTGGCGACCTGGCACGCCGTGGCGCGGGAGCGTGGCCTGATTGTGCGCACCGCGCGCCTCGACACCAGGACCTTTCGCACCGATCCGGACGACCTGAAACGGCTGATCGGCCCACGGACCCGTCTCGTCGCGGTCGGCGCGGCGTCCAACGCGCTCGGCACCATCACCGACGTCACCCGCGTGTGCGCGATGGCGCGCGAGGCGGGCGCGCTGTCGTTCGTGGACGCCGTGCATTACGCCCCACACGCGATACTGGACACCAGACAGATCGACTGCGACTTCCTCGCCTGCTCGTCGTACAAGTTCTACGGCCCGCACGCCGGCATCCTGTACGCGCGCTCGTCGCTCGTCCAGTCGCTCGACGTCCCGAAGCTGCAGCCCGCGCCCGAGGACGCGCCGGAGCGGCTGGAAACGGGCACGCAGAACCACGAGGGAATCGTCGGCGCAGCCGCGGCCGTTGCGTACATCGCATCCATCGCCACTGGCGACAGCCGCCGCCGCGAGCGTCTCGCGCGCGCCTTCGCCGCCCTTCACGCCCGAGGCGACGCGCTGCTCGCGCGGTTGTGGGACGGTCTGAGCGCGATCGACGGCGTCACGCTCTACGGGCCGCCGCCCGGCACACCGCGTACGCCCACGCTGTCGTTCACGCTCCGCGGACGTTCCACCGACGACGTGGCGAAGCACCTGGTGACGCACGGCGTGTACGCGTCCAACGGGGATTTCTACGCGCAGACGGTGGCGGAGCGGTTGGGAAGGGGGGCCGATGGGTTCGTGCGGGCGGGGGCGGCGGCGTACACGACTCGAGAGGAAGTCGACCGGCTCGTCGTTGGAGTGAAGGAGTTACGCCTTCGCCGTTAACGACAGAACAACCAACGGCGGTCGTTGTTTACCTCACTGACGCTGTAGGCTATAAGCCATCAAGCGACAAGCTTTTTCGCTGATCGCTGGTGCGAAGGAAATCGCGATACGTGGCTATGTAGGGTACGAATACGAAGGGCGACGCCGTCATGGCGCCGCCCTTCGTTACGAACCAGCCCAAGTCTCGCGATGCCGTTTGGTGCAGAGATCAGCGAGAAGCTTATGGCTTGCCAGCCTACAGCCTACAGCGTTTTCTGCACTGGCTTCCGAACTTATCGCTTGCAGCTTACTGCTTCTTCCGCGATACGAGAGTCTTCTCTAGAGCCGAAATGAACGGCTCATACTTGGACCCCGGACTCCACAGCACCCACCCATCGTATCCCGCATCGTACGCGCCCTTCTTCTGCGCCTCGATCTCTGCCGGCCCGTAGTGCGGCTTGCCGAGCGTGAACGCCTGCAGCCAGGGCCGCACGTGCTCCACCTTGGTGATGCCGAGCTTCGCGTCGCGCTTGCGCGCGCTGCTCAACGAGATGTTCAGCACCTTGTACGGCTCGGCGTTCGGGACGGCCAGCCCCAGATCGCCGCGCGGGTAGTGCGACGGGTACACCATCGGCAGCACCACGTCCACGTTGGGTGAGATCTTCTCCCACCACTGGCCGATCTCGAGCGGTCCGCCGACGGTCGTCGTGAGGCCGAAGATGTCCGCCGTCGTGCGCGCGCCCAGCTTGTCGAGCCGGGCGTTCGCCTCCTTCAGGAACGACGCGAGCACCTCGGGCTTGGGCACGCCCTTGTTGTCGGGGAACACCTGCGGCGGCAGCGACTTGTACGGCTCGGGAAAGCGGATGTAGTCGAACTGGATCTCACCGAAGCCCATTTTCGCGAGCTCCTCCGCCAGACCGATGTTGTAGTCCCACAGCTCGTGGTGGTACGGGTTCACCCACGCGAGCCCTTTCTTGTCGCGCCACACGCTGCCGTCCTGCTTCCGGATCGTCCACTCCGGATGCACGCGCGCCGTGACCGAGTCCTTGAACACCACGAGGCGTGCGATCGGGAGGATCTTGTGCGCGCGCAGGGTGTCGAGCATCGCCGGAAGGTTACGCACGACCCCCGCGTTGCCCGCATTCTTGGCGAAGGTCGGGTTGCTCGTCCGATAGTTGAGGCCGAACTCGTCCTTCATGTCGATGACGAGCGCGTTGATCTCGGTCTGATCCGCGATCTCGATCAGCCGCTTCATCCGCTTGGCGCTCTGCGCATTGGAGCGGTTCACGTAGAGCGCGCGGACGATGGGGAACTCCTTGTCCACGTCGATCGGCACCACCGTGCGGTTCACGGCCGTCCCGGCCGAGGTATCCCGGGCGGTCGGTGGCGTCACGGTACCGCCGCTCGTCGTAGTCACGGAGGCGGGCGCAGGGGCCGAGTCGGGGCGGGCCGCCGCCGCGGTGCCGGACGTTCCGGCTGATCCCCCCTGACTTTGCGCGTTGGCGCCGGCGCGCTCGGAGGCAGTCGTGCAGCCGCCGATCAGCAGGGCCACGAGCGGAACGAATCGGACGAGGACGCGAAGTTGCGACGAACGACGAGACGACACAGGCAGATCCGGGATTGGGGATGACGAAATGTACTAGGTCCGAGGCGCACACTGTGGCACCTTCCGCGCCGGCCCGCGCGGTGGGCGGCGCTGTATATTTCCCCCACATGCCATCGGTGTCCCCTCTCCGGCGCCTCGCCCTCCCCGTCTGCCTCGCGCTGGCCGGATGCCGGGAGGCCAGCCCATCCGCAGGATTCCCCCCTCCGTCGGCCGACTTCATCCTCTCGGCGGGCGACTCGTCGTTCTGGGTCACCAGCCACGCCGGGAAGGTCCGGATGCGCGGCGCCCCGCTGCAGCTCGCGCGCCTCGACGGGCGCCTGTATGAGCTCTACGTCGCCGACGACGACCGCTCGTACGAGGACGCGATCCTCGTCGGGCAGCGCGTCTACCGGCGCGATCTGGTGACCGGGGACTCGCTCCTCGTGTACCAGGACACGCTCGTGCCGCACTTGGCGCGCCTCTATAGCCAGCTCCATCCCGACGACCAGCCGCTCCGGCCGAACGACCAGGCGAGCGACGAGCCCCTCTGGACGGCCACCTCGCAGCTCGACCTCGACGCGGTCGCTGGCCCCTTCGTCTCCTTCTCGCTGCACACCGACGTGGAGCGCGACGATGCTCCCCTCTGGCACACCAGCCGCCGCGGGGTGCTCGACATCCGCGCCGGACGACCGGCCACGCTGGCGGCGGTGACGGGCGGGGCGCAGGCCCACGTGGAACGGATACGGACCCGCGTGCTCCGGTCCACGCTCGACTCCGTGCGAGCCAGCCGGGACGCACGGGGTGCGCGGGCCGCCGCGCTTCTGCACTACTACCGTCTGGACCCCGCGAGCTTCTCGATCACGACCGTCGACGGCAGCCCGGCCGTGGCGTACGCGGTGCCTGGAGCCGGCGGCGGCGACGCCGGCCATCTGCTCGCCCTCGCGCCCATCCCGATCGGTGAGCCGGCCTGGTGGACTGAGGCGGCGTCGACCTTCCCGATCTCGTCGGTGGACGGCGCGCGCGACATCTGGCGGCACGGCGGCTACGAGGTCGTGGTACGCTACGATCCCGCGAGCGGCGCCGGCGGCCTTTCCCTCCGCGACAGCACCTCGCGCGAGTGGGCGCTCGGCCGCGTGCCGCCGCCTGCCTCGCGCATCCTGTGGCTCGATCACCCGCCCGTGGACTCCACGCTCCGTCGCGCGCTGGACCGCGCCTTCGAGGAGTCGTCGCTGTACGACGATGCGGTGCGGACGGCCTCCTATCGGCCGACACCGCACCGGCGCGCGCACCTGCGCCATCCGACGCCGCGGCACCCGCGGCCGGCGCGTATGTCGCACGCGGCCGCGCGAGGCAACGCGTGAGCGCCAAGTTCGTTGCCGCCCTCTCGGCAGACGCACCGCAGACGCGGCCCAAGACGCCACGCGGCTCGGAGGCGATCGTGGCCGACCTCATGATGCCGCATCAGGCAAATGGGCTGAAGCATCCGTCGGTGTTCGGCGGCGTGATCATGAGCATGGTGGACCGCTGCGCCGCGCTGAGCGCCATTCGCCACAGCGGCGGACAGTGCACCACGCTCTCGATCGACCGCATCCTGTTCAAGGAGCCGATCCGCGTCGGTGAGCTGGTGGAGGTGCGGTCGCGAGTCGTGCACGTCGGGCGGACGTCGCTCTCGGTGCTCGCCGACGTGTACGCGGAGGCGATCGCCACCGGAGTGCGCC
>JALYXJ010000388.1 GCA_030947165.1 Gemmatimonadota bacterium | reverse complement strand
GACGTGACCGAAGAAGACTACCCGCTCGCCCAACCACGGGCCGAGCAGTTCGATATGCTGGTGCGCGAGCTGTTGCCGAAGATCCGAAAGTTCTCGCCGCACCTCTCCGACATCGAGGTGCTGCGGGCCGCCGCTCGCATGGCCGAGTATCGCCTCGACGATGAACGGACCCTGATGTGGGGGCCGTGGTAAGCCCTGTCCGGGCCTCAACTTCCACAGGACCGATTGCGGCGTCCCTCCCTCCGGGCGTAAACTGCGCGAACCCCGGAGGGAGACCCCCGCATGAAGCCGATGTATCTGCACGACGTCGAAGCACACGATGCCACCGGCGCGCGCGGTGAGGCCATGGCCCGGATGCGGGCCGGCGGGCTCCCGATCCCGCAGATCCAGCACCTGTTCGCCTTCAAGCCGGAGCGGACGGATCACCTGTCCCGCTTCACGCAGGGGGTCATGCGCGGTCCCTCGCCCCTGCTCCCCGGCCAGCGCGAGCTGATCGCCGCGCTGACGTCCAAGCTCAACCAGTGCCTGTTCTGAATTGGCTCCCACGCCGCGGTCGCGGCGGAGCTGCTGGGAGATCGTGAGCTGGTCCAGGCCGTTCTGACCAATCTCGACAGTGCGCCGATCCCGGAAAAGGACCGGGCGCTGTACTCGTTCGTGTGGAAGATCGTGCACGACTCGACCGCCATCGGCCAGGCCGACGTGGACGAGGCGCGCCGCGCCGGCTGGTCCGACGAGGCGCTCTACGACGCGATCACGGTGTGCGCACTCTTCCAGTTCTACAACACGTGGATCGACGCCACCGGCGTGGACGACATGCCGGCGTCGGCCTACGAGATGTCCGGGCAGCGCCTCGCCACGCTGGGCTACGCGCCGCAGGATTAGCCGGCGTCAGCGCTTGTCCGAGAGCCCGCTGCTGGGCACAGGCTGAGCCGATTCGGGCACGAGCAGCAACTCCTGCGCATCCGCCCGGATCACCGCCCCATCGGGCACGTCTCCCACCACGATCTCGCGCACCATCACCACGCACGCCGCGGCGGCGAGCATGCAGATCCCGCCGAAGGTCACCACGTAGAGGGGCGCATTCGGGTTGTCCTGCCCGAAGAACAGGCGGATGGCCGGCCCGAATCCGAGCGAGGCGACGATCTCCGGGATGACGATGAAGAAGTTGAACACGCCCATGTACACGCCCATCCGCGCCGGCGGGAGGGCCGTGGAGAGAATCGCGTAGGGCATCGACAGGATGGACGCCCACGCGATGCCGACCCCAACCATGCTGAACAGCAGCATGTACTTGTCGTGGATGAACCAGATGGACAGGAGTCCGGCCGCGCCGCAGACGAGCGCGAGGGCGTGCGTCCGCTTGCGGCCGATCGACGCCGCCAGCCTCGGCAAGGCGAACGCGACGACGAAGCAGGTGATCGAGTAGAAGGAGAAGGCAAAGCCGCCCCACTCGATCCCCTGCGTGTAAAGTGCCGACTGTGGGTCGGTCGCGCCGAACACGTGCCGGGCGGTGGCCGGCACGAAGAACAGCCACATGCAGAAGAGGCCGAGCCAGGTGAAAATCTGGACCACGGCCAGCTGCTTCATCGTCACCGGCATCTGCCGGATCGCCGAGCCGATCTCGCCGAAGATATCGCCGATGCCGCGGCGCGCGCGGCGCGCGCGCTCGAACGCCTCCATGTCATCGGGCGGGAACTCGTCGGTGGTGACGACCGTCCAGAGCACGGCGAGGAAAAACACCACCGCGCCGATCTGGAACGAGAACTTCACGCTGAGCGGGATGCCGCTGGGCGTGCTGCCCGTGACACCGAGACGACTCAGCAGGAATGGCAGGGCGTTGGCGAGGCGCGCGCCCACCCCGATGAAGAACGACTGCATCACGAAGCCGGCCGTCCGCTGACTCACCGCGAGCTTGTCCGCGACGAACGCGCGGAAGGGCTCCATGGAGATGTTGACCGAAGCGTCGAGCACCCAGAGCAGACCCGCGGCCATCCAGAGCGTGCTCGAGGTGGGCATGAAGAACAGCGCGATCGACGCGAGCACCGCCCCCACGAAGAAGTAGGGCCGTCGCCGGCCCCACCGCCCCCACGTCCGGTCGCTCATCACGCCGATGATCGGCTGCACGAGCAGTCCCGTGAGGGGCGCAGCGAGCCAGAGCGCCGGCACCTGATCCGGCCTCGCCCCCAACCGCTCGTACACGGCCGACATGTTGGCCAGCTGAAGCCCCCAGCCGAACTGGATGCCGAGGAACCCGAAGCTCATGTTGAAGAGCTGCCAGAAATTCATCCGAGACCGCTGCATCGGGCTCCTCGACGCAATGGGTGAGACAGGCGGGACAAGTCGTTCTTCCGAACGCATGCGCGGCGCACGAAGTTGGGGGCCGCACCCGACTTTGTGAAGGAGTCAAACCAATGCATCGTCATCCCATGCTGCTCGTGGCCGCGCTTCTGCTCGCGGCATCCATACCATCTGCCGCCCAGCCGGCGGCCCGCGCCTCGGATTGGAGGCGAGGGGCGACCTGCTACGAGATCTTCGTCCGGTCGTTCTACGACAGCGACGGCAACGGCATCGGGGATCTCAACGGCCTCACCGAGAAGCTCGACTACATCAACGACGGCAACCCGCGCACGACGCAGGACCTCGGCGCGCGCTGCATCTGGCTGATGCCGGTCGCCGAATCGCCGAGCTATCACGGATACGACGTCTCCAACTACTACCGCGTGGAGCCCGACTACGGCTCCAGCGCCGACTTCAAGCGATTCACGGCCGCAGCCCACAAGCGCGGCATCAAGGTGCTGGTGGACCTCGTGCTCAACCACGCGTCGAGCGAGCACCCGTACTTCCAGGCGGCGCTGCGCGATCCCGCGTCGCCATATCGGTCGTGGTTCCGCTGGTCGGCCACCAAGCCGGATCAGAAGGGCCCATGGGGACAGGAGGTGTGGCACAAGTCCCCCGTGCGCGACGAGTACTACTACGGCGTGTTCTGGAGTGGCATGCCGGACCTGAACTACGAGACGGCGGCGGTGCGTGCCGAGGCGAACAAGGTCGCGCGCTTCTGGATCGACTCCATGAAGGTCGACGGATTCCGGCTCGACGCGGTGCCCTACCTGGTGGAGACGGGCGCCCAGCTGGCGCACACCGCGGGCACTCACAAGGTGCTGCGCGACTTCAATGCGTACGTGCACGGACGCAAGCGCGATGCGTTCACCATCGGCGAGGCGTGGGACAGCACGGGAACGATCCTCACTTATTATCCCGACCAGCTCGACGCGTACTTCGCCTTCCCTGCGTCCGACGCAATCATCAACGCCGTGAACAGCGGCGCTGCGAGCAAGCTCCTGCCGGAGTTCCTGCGCTTTCAGGCGGCGCTCCCAGCGAATCGGTGGTCGCCGTTCCTCCGTAACCACGATCAGTCGCGCACGCTCACCGTGCTCGGTGGCAGCATGGCCCGCGCGCGTATGGCGGCCACGTTGCTGTTCACGCTGCCCGGTCTTCCGTTCCTGTATTACGGCGAGGAGATCGGCATGGCGGGCGACAAGCCGGACGAGCAGATCCGGACGCCGATGCAGTGGACCCGCCAGCCGAATGCCGGGTTCACCCGCGGCACACCGTGGGAGCCACTCCAGCCGGAGTGGGCGGCGAGGAACGTCGAGGTGCAGACGAGCGACTCGACGTCGCTGCTCGATCTCTACCGCCGGCTCATCCGCCTGCGCGCCGAGAACCCAGCGCTCGCGGCGGGAGAGCTGGTTCCGATCGCCGCGAGCAACGAGGCGGTCGCCGCCTATCTGCGGCGCGACGGACCCCGGGCCGTGCTGGTCGTGGCGAACCTCGGCCAGACGCCGCTCTCGGGGGTGACACTGTCGTCGTCCGCCGGTGCGCTTCGCGCGGGGAGCTACACGCCGACGTCGCTACTTGGCGGCGCGGCGGCTGCAGCGCTCAATGTCGCCTCCGACGGCCACGTTCAGGCCTATGCGCCGCTCGCGACACTGGCGCCGATGCA
>JALYXJ010000377.1 GCA_030947165.1 Gemmatimonadota bacterium | reverse complement strand
CGCAGGTCGTGCGACGGACGATCTCGACGCCGAGGGCGGCGAGCTCGCGGGCGAGGTGGGCCGCGTTGGTGTCGATCGTGTAGCCGAGCAGCAGCTCGTCGCCGATCGTGACGACCTCGATGCGCATGACGGCTGGCGGAGGGCGGTCGGCCGCCCTAGCTGCGGCCGCGAACGGGCGTCCCGCTAAAGACGCGGCCGTACGCGCGCAGGTAGAGCACGAGCGAATACACCGTGAGCACGAGCGACCCGATCATCGTGCTCACCCCGACCGTGCCGTTGAAGCCGGCGAATCCGGTCCACGCCGACGAATCCCAATTGTGGGTCGCGGCGTATGTGGCGGCGAAGAACCAGAAGTACGCCGAACCGACCCAGATCGACTGAAACGCCGTCTTCCATTTCGCCGGCCCGATTGCCGCGATGACGACGCCGCGGCGCGCCGCCGCCTGGCGGAAGATCGTCATGAACAGCTCCCGGCCGAGCACCACGGCCACGATCCACCAGGCGAGTCCCACGTCGCCGAACGGCGTATGGAAGGGCAGCACGTTCTCGAGGGCCTTCTGCGGCCATGGCGCCGAGCTTTGCGCGCTGGGGCGCATCAGGATGTACATCGGGATGATCGTCGCGACGAGCAGCAGCTTGTCGGCGAGCGGATCGAGCAGCCGGCCGAGGTCCGTCTCCTGCTTGCGCGAACGCGCGAGGCGCCCGTCCACGTAGTCCGTGACGGCCGCCATGAGGAACAGCACGAACGCCGTGAGCCGGAGCGCCGACGAGGGCGCGAGCGGCAGCCACGCGATGAGCGGCGTGACGGCGATGCGGGCGGCGGTGACGGCGTTGGGCAGGTTCACGCGGGGGATCGGTCTGGTCAGGCGAGCGACTTGAGCACGAGCTTGCTCACGGCGCGCAGCGTCTCGAACACTCCGTCGCCGGTCACGGCGACCGCCTCGAAATATGGCGCATGCTCCACCCATTCGCCGGTGCCGAGCTGCTCGACGAGATTCTCGCCGGCATGGCTCGGATCAGGAGCGACCCGCTGGCGCGAGGGTTCCGTCACTTCCCAGCCGGGGTTGAGGCCGGCCTGGAGGTCGCGCACAGGCGCCGCATTCGGCAGGTCCCGTTTGTTGTACTGGATCACGAACGGCATCTTCGTGAGGTCGTAGCCGTACTCGGCCATGTTGTCGTACAGGTTCTGCATGGCCTCCTGGTTCGCTTCCATGCGCTCCACCTGCGAGTCGCCCACGAACACGATCCCGTCCACGCCCTTGAGGATGAGCTTCCGGCTCGCATTGTAGTAGACCTGGCCCGGCACCGTGTACAGGTGAAAGCGGGTCTTGAAGCCGCGGATCGTCCCCAGGTCCACCGGCAAGAAGTCGAAGAAGAGGGTGCGCTCGGTTTCCGTGGCGAGCGAGATGAGCTTGCCGCGGGTGTCCGGCTGCACCTTGCCGTAGATGTGCTCCAGGTTCGTCGTCTTGCCGCCCAGTCCGGGGCCGTAGTACACGATCTTGCAGTTGATCTCGCGCGACGCGTAGTTGATCATCGACATGGCTGTTGTCTCCTCTTACTGGAACAGCTTGTCGATTTCATCGTCCGCACCGGCCAGAAGGCCGGGGGCGCCGCCCTTCCCCTGCTGCGGACGGGCAAAAACCTGCTCGAACAGCTTCGTCAGCTCGTCGACGGTCTGCTTCATCTTGAGGCGCACGAGCCCGAGCGTCGTGCGGTTGTCGAACAGCACGACGAGGATCACCCGCCGCGCGACGTCGGCCAGGTACATCGACTCCTTCTCGCCCTGATGGAAGAGGGAGTTGAAGTCCGTCTCCCCGATCAGCTTCGCCAGCTGGTCGTTGGCGCTGAAATCGGCCGCCGTCAGTGTGGCGAATGCGGTGGGGTCGAACTTCGGTTGCTCACCCACGGTCGCCACGAGCTGGCCGCTCCGGTCGACGAGCAACGCGCAGCGCGCATTGCTGTCGTTCAGGAACCGCTGCAGCGACTGGGTGATGGCGGCGAAGTCGTCTTCGGTGAACGACCAGCTCGCGGCGCCGACGGGCATGAGTACGGTGACCTAATCGAGGTGGGCTTCCATTCGCCGCAGCAGGACGAGCCCACGGCGTCGGAGAGCGGGACGCGTCTCCCAGTTCACATAGTCGGCGAGCAGCCGCGCCGTCTCGGGCCCTGGCTGTCCACCCAGGTACCCGAGCGCGGCGAGGCGACGGACGGGCGACCGATTGAACAGCTCGCGCCGGCTTCGCTGTACCTGTGTACTCCAGACGAGCAGCCCCGCCGCGACGCCACCGAAAAATCCGAAAGCCGCGTTGCGGGCGTGATCCGCGACCCTCACATGGCCCTCCGGGCCGAGAGGGCCTGCGCGATCGTCACGCCGTCAGCGTATTCCAGGTCCCCGCCGACGGGGAGCCCCCGCGCGATCCGCGTGATGCTGAGGGGATAGCTGGCAAGCTGTCGCTGTACGTACAAGGCGGTGGCCTCTCCTTCCAGACTCGGGTTCGTGGCCAGGATCAGCTCGCGGACGTCGCCACCGGCGACGCGACGCACGAGCTGCGGGATGGTAAGGTCGTCGGGCGTCACACCGTCGAGGGGCGACAGCCGGCCCCCGAGCACATGATAGTGCCCACGATACTCGCCGGCTCGTTCGATCGCGCCGATGTCCGCCGCCTCCTCCACGGCGCACACCAGCGTGGCGTCGCGGCGAGGATCGCGGCAGATCACGCACAGCTCCTCCTCCGTGAGATTGAAGCAGCGCGTGCACGGGCGGACCTTGTCGGACAGGATCCGCAGCGCATCCGCCAGGCGGCGGCTCTGCTCCGGCGGCTGTTTCAGCAGGTGGTAGGTCAGGCGGAGCGCGGTCTTCCGCCCGATGCCGGGCAGCCGCGCGAGCTCGCTCGTCAGGTCGTCGATCGCCGACACGTCGGGCGCCGGACTAGAAGGGGAGCTTGAACGGAAGAT
Organism: Gemmatimonadota bacterium; assembly: GCA_030947165.1. The sequence goes on along the minus strand of JALYXJ010000377.1, from coordinate 752 downwards.
TCAGCCCGCCCGTGAGCTTTCCCATCTCGGCCTGGGCCACCTCCCGCGCCTTCTTCTGCGCCTCGGTCACCGCGACCAGCACGAGATCCTCCAGCATCTCGACGTCCGCCGCGTTCACGATGCTGCGGTCGATCTTGATGGAGCGAATCCCGCCCTGCCCGTCGGCTTCGACGGACACTATGCCGCCGCCGGACGACGCGGTGACAGTGCGCTGGGCCAGCTCGTCCTGGACCTGCTGGAGCTTGCTCTGCATCTCCTGCGCTTGCTGCAGGATCTTCATGAAATCAGCCATCGTGTGCGCAACGGGTAGAGAGAAGGAAAGCTATGCCGCGTCGCACGACTGGGGCAAGCGAGGCGGTGCTGGCGACGCGTCAATCGGCGAGATCCAGATCGAGCGCGTCGATCGCCGCGCCGAGCACCGGATCGCGGCGGCGCAATGCGCTCAGACGCTCGCTGCGCGCCATCTCGTTGGTCAGTCGTGCGGGCGGCGCCGAGTCGCCGACGGCCGGTTGCACTGCCACGCGCTGCACGCCGCCGAACCACTGCCGCAGCACCCCCGCGACTTCGGTCTTCGCCGCCTCGATCGCCTGCTCGTAGATTGGATTCGCTTCGTCGAGGGCAATCGTCAGGTCGCCGCGCGCGTTGACCGTCAACGGCGCAGCATGCTCGAGCGCCGTGGCGCACACGCCCTTGCCGGCCGCACGGAGCGCGACCACGAGATCGTCCCAGCGCTCGGCCACCCGGCTCACGTC
>JALYXJ010000363.1 GCA_030947165.1 Gemmatimonadota bacterium | reverse complement strand
TACGTGATAGACGGCATCCCGCAGCATCCCCGCGCCGCCGGGGCGATCAACGACATCGATCCGCGCGACGTGCAGTCGATTGAAGTGTTGAAGGACGCGGGCTCGACGTCGGTGTACGGCGCCCGCGGGGCGAACGGCGTCATCCTCATCACGACGAAGCACCCGTAGCCGACTCACGATCGAGCGGCTCGGCCGGCCCCTCGCCGATGGCTGCCGCCATCACGAGCTCGGGGGTCCATTCGGTGATCGGACGCGCTTGCCCGAGCGTCCCACGGCACATGACCGCGAGCCGATCGCAAAGCCCGAAGAGCTCCGGCAGATACGAGCTGACGAAGAGCACGCCGCGGCCGGCATCCGCCTCACGCACGATCACCTCATAGACGTCGGCCTTGCTGCCGATGTCGATGCCACGGGTCGGCTCATCCAAGAGCAGTACGTCGGCCTCCTGATGCAGTAGACGCCCGATCGCCACCTTCTGCTGGTTGCCGCCGGAGAGCGCGCGCACCGCCTGCCCCGGCGATCGAGCGCGCACCCGTAGCTCGCTGATCCAGTGGCGCGCCCTCGCCGTTTGAGCGGCGAGGTCCAGCACGCCTCCCCCCCACCGCGGCGAGGTGAGTGGGCGCGTCGCGCAAAGGTTGTCGGTGATGGACAGGGGCAGCGTGAGCCCTTCGCCTTGTCGGTCCTCGCTCAGGTAGCCCATCCCATCGCGCACGCGCTGCGCCGCGCCAGCGCCGCGTGGCGCGGCGTTCGGCCGATGCAGCGCGACGACGCCGTGCTCGGAATGGTCCAGCCCGAACAGTGCGCGGATGAGCTCCGTGCGTCCCGATCCCATCAGCCCCGCAACGCCGAAGATCTCGCCGCGGTGCAGCTCGAAGCTGGCGGAGCGCAGGCGCGGTGGCGCCGCGAGGTCGCGCACGGACAGCGCCACCTCCGCGCGCGGGGTGCTCCGTCGGACGGGAAACAGACCCGATGATGCGCGGCCCACCATCTGCGCGATCAGCGCCTCGTTGCTCGTGCCGGCGATCGATCCGCTACCCACGCTGCGCCCGTCCCGGAGCACCGTAAAGCGGTCGGCGATGGCGCGGACTTCCTCGAGGAAGTGGCTGATGTACACCACGGCGATGCCGCGAGCGACCAACCGCCGCACCAGGGCGAACAGCTGCTCCACGTCCGCGCCCTGCAAACAGCTCGTCGGCTCGTCCATCAGGACGACGCGCGCATCCGCGGCGAGCGCGCGGCAGACCTCGACGATCTGACGCGCAGGCAGCGAGAGCTCGCTCACCTTGCGGTCCGGCGTGATGTCCGGATGCGGCAGCTCCTCGAGCAGCGCGAGTGTGCGCGCCCGTGTGCGGTCGCGATCGATCCATCCGCGCCGCGATTCCTCCACGCCCAGGAGAACATTCTCGGCGACGGTGAGGTGCGGACACAGCGAGAGCTCCTGATGGATCAGCGCGATGCCGCGGCGTCGCGCGGCGAGGGGCGAGTCGGGAGTGTATGGTACGCCGCCGAGCTCCATCGTGCCGCTGTCGGGACGCACCGCGCCGGCCACCACACCCATGAGCGTGCTCTTGCCGGCGCCGTTCTCCCCGAGCACGGCGTGTACTTCACCGGCGCGCACCGACAGGTCGACGCCGCCCAGCGCGAGCGTTGCGCCGTACCGCTTGCCGATGCTGCTCAGCCGCAGCAGGTCGCCGGCCACGGCACCGCTCACGTGCCCGTGAGGTACTTGGCCGTGGGCGGGTTCACCAGCGCCTGCATCGCGGGCTGCTCGAGATTCTCGGGAGTCACCATGGTCACGCCCGTGTCGATGCGCTTCTCGATCGGCTGGCCGCGCAGGTGCGCCACCATCGTCTTCACCCCCAGATAGCCCATCCGCATGGGATTCTGCACGGCGATGCCGTCGAGCTGCCTGTGGCGCAGCGCATCCACGAGGATGGGGCTCGCGTCGAATCCGACGAAGCGAATCTTGCCCGCCTTCCCCATGTCCTGGAGCGCCAGGAGCATGCCGATCGTCCCCGTCTCGTTCGGCACGAACACCCCCTGAAGGTCGCCACCGAAGCGATTGAGCAGGTTTTCCGAGGTGCGCTTGCCGGTCTCGCGGGTCGCGCCCGAATACTGATCCGACGAAACCACCTTGATGCCCGGGTACGCGGACTTCAGGCGCTCGAGAAATCCGTTCTCGCGCTCGGTGGTGCTCGCCGAGCCCTCTGCATAGCGCATCACGAGCACGTTGCCCTTGCCGCCGAGCAGTGTGCCGAGCCGATCGGCCGCGAGCTCGCCGCCTTTGCGGTTGTCGGTGGAGATGTAGCTCTCCATCGCGTCCGACTCGAGTCCGGAGTCGATGATCACCGTCGGCACGCCGGCCTTCTTGGCGTCCTCCACCGGCCGCACCAGCGCGTGGTTGTCGAGCGGGGCGAGCACGATGCCGCTCACGCCCTGACTGACGAACCCTTCGATGACTTGTACCTGCTGCTCGCGGTCGTCCTCGCGCAGCGGCCCCTTCCAGATGATCTTCACCGAATCGCCGGCGGCCGAGAGCTCCTGGGCGGCCTGCACCGCCCCGGCATGGATGGCGCGCCAGAAATCGTGCGTCGTGCCCTTGGGAATGACGGCGATCGTGAGCGCCTTGCCGGTCGCTCCGCCAGCGGCCGACGCGGACTTGCCGCCTTCCTTCGCGCAGCCGAGAAAGCCGAGCGCGGTCACGAGCGTGAATGCTCTACGCGTCAGGATGCTCACCGAATCCTCCGACATGCTTGCGTGTCGCCCGCCTGATCTCTCCGGGCGGTACAAATGTGCCGCCGGGCACGCTGCCGCGCTACATCCGCATTCGGACGCGGAGGGCTGCACGAAACAGAATGCAGGGAAACGACGGAAAAGGCGGGAAACGGCGGATCAGCTCTGCGCGAGGGCGAGGCTCGCCGAGCGCTCGGCCCACTTGGCGCGCAGCCGGTCGAGCGCGACGGCCAGCACGATGATCACGCCGATGATGATCTCCTGGATGTAGTTCGGCCATCCCATCTGCTGGCAGCCGTTGCGCAGGAAGGCCATGATCAGCGCGCCGATCAGGGAGCCGAGAATCGTTCCTTCGCCACCGCTCAGGCTTCCCCCGCCGATCACCACCGCGGCGATGATGTCGAGCTCCGCGCCGTTCGCGACGGTTGGATCGCCCTGCCGCAGGCGCGACATCTGCATCACGCCGGTGAGCCCGAACAACAGGCCGGCAAGAGTGTAGGTGGCGATCTTGAGCCGGCCGGTGTCGATGCCGCACGCGCGCGCCGCGGCCTCGTTGGAGCCGAGGGCGAAGATGCGGCGGCCGAACACGGTGCGGCGCAGCACGAGCGCGGCGACCACCGCGAGTGCGAGCGTGATCCACACGCCGAGCGGCAGCACGAGCCACGCCGGCGTTGGAAAGGTGACCAGGAGGTCGTTCACCCAGGTGGGCGGCGCATTCACGGTCTGCTCGTGCGCCAGCCACTTCGCCACGCCACGGGCGACGCCGAGCATGCCCAGCGTCACGATGAACGGCACGACGCGAAGGGCGGTGATCATCGCGCCATTCACGACGCCGACGAGGCCACCGGCAAGTACTGCGGCGACCACGGCGAGCGACGGCGGGCAGCCGGCCTGCAGACACAGCGCGCAGATCACGCCGGCCAGCGCGATGGACGCGCCGACCGAAAGGTCGATGCCGCCGCTGACGATGATCATCGTCATGCCGATCGCGCCGAGGGCCACGATCACCGTCTGCGACAGGACGATGCGCAGGTTGAACGGCGAGAGATACCGTCCCGGCGCGTCGGTGAGCACGGCGAAGATCAAGATGACGAGCAGCAGCCCGAGCGCGGGGCCGCCTCGCGCGATCCACCGACGCGCGAGCGCGGGCGCGCCGGGAGCACGCCGGATGTGGTCGGGTGGGGCAACCACGTCCGGCGCGCTCATGCGCTCAATAGCAGGGATTCTGCTTCATCCCCGACGTCGAGCGGTCGATCTCGGTTTGCGGGATCGGTCTCAACG